>CAZTES010000183.1:5508-6914 GCA_964612275.1 uncultured Rikenellaceae bacterium | reverse complement strand
CGATATCCCATCCGGTGCCTCCATTATATTCACATTGGTGATTATGTTTATCATTGCACGCATTTACAGGCAATTGATCAAAGCATGGCAGCTGGGTAAACAGGTAAGGTAATCGGTTCTGTTTAACCGGGGGAATCAGCTATTTTCTAAATAAAAAGTTTCTGTTTGATGAAAATCAACTTAAATTCGCAGGCAGTTTATAAAAACTTATACGGATGAAATACGATTTAATTGTTATTGGCAGTGGGCCGGGAGGATATGTTGCTGCCATTCGTGCTGCTCAGCTTGGAATGAAGGTAGGGGTTGTTGAGCGTGCGGAATTAGGAGGGATATGCCTCAACTGGGGATGTATACCAGCTAAATCACTGCTCAAAAGTGCCCAGATTTTCCAATATGTAAAACATGCAAATGAATTTGGGGTCGTCCTGAATGGTGAGGCTGCTCCTGATTTTGGGAAAATGATTGCCCGCAGTCGTGAAGTGGCAGAAGGAATGAGTAAAGGCATACAGTTTTTGTTTAATAAGAATAAGATTGATCACATCAGAGGATCTGGCAAACTGCTTGGAAAAGGGAAAGTTGAGGTTGAAGGAGGTGAAGGGAAAAAGGAAGAATATACTTCAGATCACATCATCCTGGCTACCGGTGCCCGTCCGAAAGAATTGCCGAACCTGAAGATTGACGGCAAGAACGTGATCGGTTACCGGGAGGCAATGACCCTGCAGCATTTACCTGAAAGCATGGTGGTTGTCGGATCCGGAGCCATTGGCAGTGAGTTTGCCTGGTTCTACCAGTCCCTGGAATGCCAGGTTACACTGGTTGAATTCCTTCCGAATATTGTCCCACTGGAGGATCCGGAGGTCTCAAAGCAACTCGAGCGGTCGTTTAAGAAAATGGGCATGAAGGTCATGACCAGTTCGACCGTTGAGTCGGTTGAGGTGACCGGCAATCTCTGCAAAGTCAGGATAAAAACTGACAAAGGCGAAGAAGAGAAAGAAGCTGAAGTGGTCCTGTCGGCAGTCGGGATCACTCCAAATATCGAAGGAACAGGGATCGATGAACTCGGTGTTGAGCTTGAAGGGGGAAAGATCAAAGTGGATGAATACTACAGAACAACCGCTCAGGGAATCTATGCCATTGGTGATATTATTCATGGTCCTGCTCTTGCCCACGTTGCCTCTGCCGAAGGGATCATTTGTGTGGAGAATATTGCAGGGAGAACGCCACAACCGCTGGATTATAACAATATCCCGGCGTGCACTTACACGGCTCCCGAAGTGGCTTCTGTTGGTATGACTGAGGAAGCAGCAAAAAAAGCCGGGTATGAGATAAAAGTTGGGAAGTTCCCCTTTACAGCTTCCGGAAAAGCCAGTGCTGCAGGACAAAAAGAAGGATTTGTAAAACTTGTG
>CAZTES010000183.1:0-5408 GCA_964612275.1 uncultured Rikenellaceae bacterium | reverse complement strand
AAGATAAAAAAACTGAGTGAGGAAACCGGCGAGGAATACCTCTACCTGAACCGCGGGGTGAACTCCGTTTGTAATATCGACCTGGAAAAGGTCATTGATGAGATCGATTTTAATAGCTCTGCCTTGCAGGTTTATCCAACCAATTCGGGTATGGACGAATTGAAGAGAGCCATAAACCAGGAGTACTTTGGAGATCAAGCATCCATTGACAACCTGACGATCACTGCCGGAAGCATGGGAGGACTGGATATTATTTTCCAGGTCCTTGAGGTGAAGAAAATCTGGCTTCCTGTCTTTTATTGGGGAGCATACGGACACATTTCAACCATCCGGAAGAGGGAAAACGAGTTGTACGATAGTTTCGATGATCTGAAGGAAAATATCCCCTCGCTTCAGGATGCTGCCGTGGTGATTTGTGATCCGAATAATCCCCTTGGGAATAAATACGAAGATGAGCATATCCTGGACCTGATAAGAGTATTGAACGACGCAGGTGTGATCGTTATCTTCGATAGTCCCTACAGAAGGGTTTTTTCTGATAATAACGATACCATGTTTCAGGCCCTGATGAACCTTCCGAACGTGATCATTATTGAAAGTTTCAGTAAATCGGTGGGATTAAGCGGACAACGACTGGGTTTTGTTCATTCGGTAAACAAAGAGTTTAACGATGAATTCCGCCTGAGAATACTCTATTCATGCAATGGGGTGAATGCATTTGCCCAGATTCTGGTTCATCAGCTGTTAACATCAGAGAAGGGAAAGAAAGCAGTGAGCGAGTTCAAGGAGAAAACAACTACCGATATCAAAAAGAATATCGATTTTCTTAAGGAGAAAAAACTGCTTGCCGGTGAGTTTTATAAAAACTCGGAACCCACGGGCATCTTTGTCATCATCAATAAATCAGAAGAAGAGCTCTTCCGACACCACATCGGAAGCGTCTCACTCAGCTTTTTTACACGAACCCGCAAGGAAGAAGCTGCCAAATATGCAAGGATTTGTGTTTCCGTTCCACATAACGATTTTGTCCGGTTCCTTACCCCGCTTGCAGCAGGTTAATAATGGTATGAAAAGGATTCCATGGTCCGGTATCCCTTCACATCCTGCTCGGACCATAAGGAAAAGGATGGGTAGAGAATGTATAACAGATCCTTTAACTATAGTAGTAATTGTCCTGGTAACAGCTAATCCTCGATAACAGGCAGCGCCACTTTCCCCATAAAAATAAGGGCATTGGATGTATTCTCTTTAATCAGGAAGAGAAACGGCCGGTTTGCTTCAAACAGGTTTGAAGGTTCGATACTGGTCAGACTGATCGTGACCGATGTAACTGCAGCAGCTTCTGTCCCCTCCTCATTCACTTCAACAAAGGTTTTGTGTTTTACCTCAGATATGAATAACTCGAAGAACGGATTGATCTTTGAGAAATCTGCCTCTCCGGGTGAAAAGGCTATCGCCATGCCCAGCGTGCTGAGTATCTCATTCAAACTCTTTTCATATTCAAACCTGAATGTTGGCAGGTGAATATCCAACCCCTCGCGGAGATAAAATCCGGTGAACCAGGAGTCCAGGTTTTCTGCAGTCATCTGATCGATTATATCACCCGTGGTATTCTCGTTCAGGGGAACCATCACGATCATACTATAATCCCCTTTACCATAGGGTAATTCGATCGCTTTGAAGAGATCGTTCTGATAGTACATCATATCCGCTTCCATGATCATGAACGGAACTCCTTCTGTTGTTCCGTTTGACAGGTAAAACGGCAGATCGGTTGTCATTTCCGGGTCGAACTGGTAGGTCCAGATCCCTTTGAAATAGATAGCATTGATCAGGAACATTACATCCAGGGGATCGATCTCATCGAGGATCTTCGTGATTTTATTATTGGTGTTTTCAGCCACCCAGTCATTGATCGTAACAAGACTCGCCGGATCTGAAAAGTCCAGGGGGGTAACCTCCGCATCATAATAGGTCTGGTTAACATCGAGGAAATCCGGCTCGACATAAAAACCATCCCTGTACCAGATCGAATTGGCGATATCGAGCGTAACCTTTGGATCCAGGTTGATCATCGCATGGATCAGGTTCTTATACGTATTGTTGATCTCATCAACGGTAAGTCCGCTGAGATGAAGGGTCTCCTCCATTGCTTCCCTGGTGGTACTATCAGCACCATTGTATGTCATGGCAAGGGCAAGGGAAACACTCAGTGGAGAGACCATGATATTTTTAGCATTCTCTTCCGAACCGACCACTTCCCGAAAGAGCTCCAGCCCGAAGGCATTATCCGCCTGGATCAACATTTTCGATTTAGGGGTGAGCTCAAGGGGTGTGGGCTCAGGATTATCGCGGGTCTCTTCACAGGATTGTATCACGGGAAGAAAAAAGAGAACCAGGATAAACAGCTTGATCAGGGTTTTCATGGTGTAACGGTTTATGCGGTTTTTTTCTCTTTATTGATCAGTTAATAATGCAAAATGTGTGCCGTTTTCTTGAGTGAATAAATCAACGCAACCATTTCACCTTTTTCTCCATCTAACGGTTACAGGTTCCCCTGAAATAATTCTGGTAAGCTTTTTGTTCCACCGGTTATTATTGGTAATTTTATACAAATAATATACCCGGGGGAATTGGGAGAAAGTTTATCAGATATAATTAACGGGTGTCTTGAAGGCAATTCAATAGCACAACGGCAACTTTATCAGCGATTTGCTGGAAAGATGTTTGCTGTGTGCATTCAATATTCCGGAGATTACGATGAAGCGAAAGATGTTTTACAGGATGGATTTATCAGGGTATTTTTAAACCTGAAGCAATTTAAAGATAAAGGTTCTTTTGAAGGCTGGATACGAAGAATCATGATTAATACCGCCCTGGAAAAATACCGTGATAAATACCATTTGAACCGGGTTGTGAACCAGGAGGAGAATACAGATGTTGGAGTTGATGATACCGTATTTGAAGATCTGTCAGCCCAGGATTTGTTGAAGATGATCCGGGAGCTTTCTCCGAAATATCGTATGGTATTCAATTTGTATGCGATTGAGGGTTATACGCATAAGGAAATCAGTGCTTTGTTAAATATTTCGGAAGGAACATCCAAATCAAATTTATCACGGGCCAGGGCGATATTACAGGAAAAGGTAAAGCACTATTATAAAATTACGAAGGTCATTTGATGGTTAAACAGGATTCAAATATTGACCTCATATTCAAAGAAGGACTAATTGGACTGGAGGTCATCCCTCCACCAGATGTGTGGGAGGATGTGTATGGCAGGATCCAGAGGAAGAGCAGAAAAATTTCACTTTTCTACCGCGTTGCAGCAGCCTCTGTTCTTCTTTTTATTCTGGCTGGGTCAGCCTGGATGCTCTTTTTCAGACAGCCTGAAGCCCCGGATGTTGCTGACATCATGCCGCTAAAGGAAGAACCCATGGTTTCACCATCCGATGGTATAGATGAAACCAGCCAGCAGCAACCCGCCATTACGCTGCAGGAGGAACCTCCAACCGACCTGGAAAAAGGGGCTGCTGAAACCGAACGGCTTGCTGTTCTTTCAGAAACCGATCGGGTTGAGATCGACCGGGTGGATGATATCGCTGAACCGATTGAACAGCAGGCGAGCGATGAGATTACACAATACCAGGAAACAAACTTGCCCGTTCGGACAGAACCAGTTTCCGGATTTATGCCCTTGAGAAACGACGCAAATCTTCCCAGCACCCAACACTTTACAACGCTCCTTCTCTCAGACTATAAATTCTCCAGTGACCCTGCTAATTCGTTGCCGGTTGAGATGTCCGCTGCACCATTGAAAGAAGAAATTCCCAAATGGTCTGTCGGAGGACAATTCTCTCCGATTTATTCGTTCAGATACATTGGACAAAACAGCCTTGATTCCGACCGCGACAGTTACAATAACAATGAAAATGGTCTGTTTACCTATACCGGAGGATTGCATGTCCAGTACAATGCAAGCCGGAGAATAAAGATCTATACCGGGGTTTACTATTCCAGAATGGGCCAGCAGATAGCCGATTTACAATTGTATAAATCCGCTAATAACGGACCGATAAACCTTCCCATCAAAGGAGATCTCGATATCAACAATTCAATTGGTTTCATCACTTCCCGGAATGATATGTTATATTTCCAGGATCAATCCGGCTACCGGGTCGAGCCGTTATCTCTCAGTGAATCGTATGATCCCCTGAAAGAAGGATTAATTCCCTTGAATGCCAAGATCGTCCAAAGCCTGGATTATCTCGAAGTACCGCTCATTATCCGGTATAAGTTGATCGACAAACGAATAGATCTGAATTTACTGGGTGGAGTAAGTACCAACTTTATGGTGAGAAACGAAACTTATGCCAGCGTTGAAGGATCAAAAATATACATCGGGGAAACCAACGGGCTGAAAACAATAAACTACAGCAGTACCCTGGGAATAGGGCTTGAGTATGGCCTCACTGAATCCATCTCTCTAAGCCTCGAACCGGCCTTTAAATACTACATTAACTCCATTAACCAGGGTAACAACATGGATACCCACCCCTATTCCATTGGAATATTCACCGGTTTAAACTATATCTTTAAATAATCCAGCTTCTTTCTCCCCGCTTCAATTCCCGGAAATACAAACCGATGCTTCAGGATGGATTTATCCATGAGGAACATTCTTTCCGGATTTCATTCAAAAAGACTATTTTTGCATTTTGGCTACTAAAAAGGGAATGGTTATGAGAGAAATGGAACCTTCGGAGAATAAGGGGAAAAAGGAAGAAAAACGGAACATGTGGTCTTTCGTCTGGATAATGTCTTGTTTGGCAATAATTGTCGGGGCACTGAGCTTCATGAACAACGATTATGATGAAATTGACGATTCGGAACTGATTCGCAGAACATACGGTGTATTTGCACTGGAAATTCCCGATAGCATGGCATTTGCCGGTGAAGATGTTCCACTGGAAAACTTCGATACATGGGAAAGCCTGGACCGCGAACTGCTGGTGAATACTTATTTCCATTCGCAGACGCTGCTTTACATTAAAAAGACAACACGGTATTTCCCGGTCATTGAAACCATATTAAAAGAACATAATATCCCCGAGGATTTTAAATACCTTCCATTGGCTGAAAGTGGTTTATCCAATGCAGTATCACCAGCAGAAGCCGTTGGCTTCTGGCAATTGATGGCAGGGACAGCCAGGGAATACGGGTTGGAAGTGAATGCGGAAGTGGATGAACGGTATCATCTTGAAAAATCAACCGTGGCAGCCTGCAGTTACCTGCTGAAATCATATGATAAATACCAGAACTGGACACTGGTGGCAGCTTCCTATAACAATGGCAGACGGGGTGTTGACCGGCAAATTGAAAGACAGGATGAGATGAATTATTATGAT
>CAZTES010000182.1:0-7019 GCA_964612275.1 uncultured Rikenellaceae bacterium | reverse complement strand
CCGGTTGTTGTTACTTACATCCATCCCGGAAATAAACTGGCATCCATGGTGGGCTTAAACCTGGAGAATGCCGATGCACAGGTAGTAAAAGATGTGGCAATGCAAATTGCCGCAATGAATCCGGTAGCGATTGACAAAGAAGATGTTCCACAGGAAGTGATCGATAAGGAAATTGAGATTGGTAAAGAACAGGCACAACGAGAGGGTAAACCCGAGAACCTGCTGGAAAAAATTGCTATGGGTAAGCTGGGTAAATTTTACAAAGAGAGTACACTACTCAACCAGGAATTCATCAAAGACAATAAAAAAACGGTCAGGCAGTATTTGCAGGATGTCGATAAAAAGCTCACCGTGACCAATTTCAGGCGGTTTTCCCTGAACGATTAATCGCAAAATTCAACCCATATAGGGTTGTAATCTTCTCGTATCTCCTAACCACCGGTTACCACCGGTGGTTACTCATTATTCAACCCCTATCGGGGTAAAGTTGAATGGGTAAAACTAATTTCGTTAAAAGGCCCTGGAATATAATTTACCCTCAGATTATTATTTATTTTTTATTACCGGAATTGTGGAGAATTAAACTGCGAGTAGGTAAACCCTGCCAGTCCGGCAGGCAGGCGTTGAGGCAGGATTGTTCCCTGTTTTTTATTTTTCCTTCCATTCGATCTTCTCCCCCATTTTCCTTACATTCGTTACTTCTTGATATTTTCCTTATGCTATGATCCGATATAAAAGAGTACTGCTAAAGTTAAGTGGTGAGGCGCTTATGGGAGATAAGCCATATGGCCTTGATGTCCAGCGCCTGACAGAATATGCTGAACAGGTCAAAGCGGTTGCAGATCTTGGAGTTCAAACAGCCATTGTCATTGGTGGAGGAAATATTTTCAGGGGATTAAAAGGAACGGGAGAAGGATACGACCGGGTCAAGGGGGACCAGATGGGTATGCTGGCAACGGTTATTAACGGGCTTGCTCTTCATTCCGCCCTGGAACGTACCGGAATAAATGCCAAAATGATGACGGCCATCAGGATGGAACCTGTAGGAGAAGTGTACAGCCATTTGAGGGCTATCGAAGAGCTCACCCGTGGAAGCGTTATGATCTTTACCGGCGGAACCGGTAATCCTTATTTTACCACCGATACTGCAGCAGCCCTGCGGGCTGTTGAAATCAAAGCCGATGTGCTGCTTAAAGGAACACGCGTTGATGGTGTATATTCTGCTGACCCGGAAAAAGTAAAGGATGCCTTACGATTTGACAAAATAACCTTTGATCTGGCATACAAAAAAAATCTGAAAATCATGGACCTGACAGCGTTTACTCTCTGCAGGGAAAACAACCTTCCGATCGTGGTTTTCGACATGAATAGGAAAGGGAACCTGTTAAAAATAGTCCGGGGTGAGAAGATTGGGACAATCGTCAGCAATTGATCCATCATTCACAATATATTTTTGATTTTTTCAATTTTTATTAAATTTGTTTCTTCCGGGATCATTCCGTTCAATCATTAACTAATTCGATAATCATGAATGAAGAAGTTGATTTGTGTTTAATGGAAACCGAAGAGAAAATGGAGAATGCCATTAAACACCTGGAAGGAGAACTTAGGAAAATCAGGGCCGGAAAAGCAACTCCCAGCATGCTTGACGGTGTTTTTGTTGATTACTATGGAGCCTCCACCCCCCTTAACCAGGTATCAAACATCAGCACACCTGACCCAAAGACAATCCTTATTCAACCCTGGGAGAAGAATATGCTTCCACCCATAGAAAAAGCCATTCTGGCAGCTAACATCGGGCTGACTCCATTGAATAACGGAGAGGTAATCCGCATTACAGTTCCTGCGCTGACGGAAGAGAGGCGGATGCAACTGGTAAAACAGGTTAAGACGGAAGGAGAAAATGCGAAAATCAGCCTCCGCAATACAAGGAAATGGGCGAATGATGAATTCAAACGAATGCAAAAGGAAGGATTATCAGAGGACCTGGAAAAAAATGCTGAAGATGAAGTTCAGAAATTAACCGACCAGTACACTGAAAAAATTGATTCTGTCCTGGAAGTTAAAGAGGCTGATATTATGAAGATCTGATCTTCCATCATAATATAAAAAGTGGAATTTTGAGCGGGTCCGGATCTTTCGCTTCAATTCCTACCATGGCATCCGGATCATTTCCGTTTTTCCCTTCCCACTCAAATGAATAATCCAGATACAATTACACATAACCATTCACCACCCGTTGCAACAAATAATGTCCATTGTCAACCTCCACTTTTTCGTAATACCTTCCCGGAACACAGAGCGCCTGTATCTCTTTTACTTTCACTTTACGGAATTCCTCCTTACCCTTCATTTTTATCCTGATCTTTTTCATGTGTGAGTAATCATCCTGAATCTCAACAGAACATCGAACGGTATCTCCCTCATTCGTAAGGATATAACAATTCGAACAATGCTTTTCCGGTATTTGCCCGAAGAGTGGCAGGGCGAGCAAAAACCATGAAAAGTAGTATGAATATTGTTCTGTCAGTTCCCATCACTTACTGCTTTGTACTAAGAAAAATCGGGGAAAGTAAAATCAATGAATATAATAAGAGACTCCTTCCGTGCAATTCCGGCACATTGGTATTTCCTTCCGGTTTCGTAAAAGTTTTGTTCTGAAGGCCATATATGGAATCCCTTTCCAGATATCGATAAAGGGTTGCTTCAAAATATTTCCCATTGCATAATCTCCGTCCGTGTCGAAACAACACGGAAGCACGTTTCCATCCCAGGTTATCACTGTTTTGCTCCAGCATTGCCAGCAATGATTTTTAAGCTTGCTATTGATCACAAGCTTGCCATCGCTGTTTTTCGTGTACCGGGTATATTGTTCATCGGGCATTAACGGATTCCCATTCTCAAAATCATGAAACAGGGCTGTTTTTATTTCCACTCCATCTGCTCCTGCACTCCGGCTCCATTTTTTGACATCCTCTATCTGGTGCTGGTTATGGCTGAAAACAAGAAACTGTATGATGATGACAGGCGTTCCGGAACGGAGTGTTTTTTTCCATCCGACCAGGGCTTCAATGCCTTCCTTAACCATATCCAGGTTCCCTCCAACCCGGTATTTTTCATACACCGGTTGATCCAATCCATCCATTGAGATAATGATCCTGTCGAGCCCGGATTCAACAACCTTCTTTGCCGTATCCGGATCCAGGAAATGTCCATTGGTAGATGTCATGGTATAGAGTCTTTTTTGCTTGGCTTTCTTTATCATTTCAAACAGTTCACTATGGAGAAAGGGTTCTCCCTGAAAATAGAAAATCAGTGAAAAGAGGAACGAGGAACAATCGGCCAGCACCCTGTCAAATGTGGTCTTCTCCATAAACCCTTTTTCTCTCCCAAGCAATCCGCTTCCGCTCCTGCATTCCGGGCACCTTAAATTACAGTGATTGGTCAGTTCAACGGAAAGGGTTAACGGATATCCCAAAAAAAAGATTTTCTGCGAAATTCCAGAGATCAGATAGCTGGTCAGGAGTTTTACAAGGTTCACACTTTTTCTTACCCTAATTGCTCTCAAGAATTCTGAATAACTCATCCAGTTTAGGGGTTAGTATAATCTCAGTACGCCTGTTTTTCTGTCTTGCTCCGGGTGTTTTTGCCGCATCAACCGGCATGAATTCTCCCCTGCCTGCGGCGATTAATCGTTTAGGGTTAATGGTTGATCCATCCAACAGGATCCTGACAATTGCCGTTGCCCGCTTAACACTCAGGTCCCAGTTATCTTTAATGGGTCCCCCGGAGGTAATATAGGGAACATCATCCGTATGACCCTCGATCATAATATTGATATCAGGATTTACCTCCAGTACCCTGGCAAGTTTTTTCAGTGCATTGACTCCTTTCTGGTCCACTTCATAGCTCCCGGTTCTAAAGAGAAGCTGCTCCTCCAGAGACACATATACTTTCCCGTTCTTCAGGGCAACAGTAAGTCCGTCGTTTTCAAATCCCAGCAGTGCGGAAGATACTTTTTCTTTCAATGCATGGACAACAGAATCCTTTCTGTTC
This sequence comes from uncultured Rikenellaceae bacterium, assembly GCA_964612275.1. Lineage (GTDB taxonomy): Bacteria > Bacteroidota > Bacteroidia > Bacteroidales > VadinHA17. The sequence continues at coordinate 2,963 of CAZTES010000182.1, read as the reverse complement.
AGGATATTTTCCAGTTCGATCAACCGGGCATTTCGCTCAGCCAGTTCAAACTGCATCTCATCCAGATTAATCTTTTTGGTATTCAGTGTTTGTTCGAGCTGCCGGAGCTCATCTTCTTTTGCCATCAACTCCTCCTGGGTTGTTTGGAGCTCATTAAGTAATCGTCTGGTCTCCTTAACGTTTCCTTTGATCAGCTCTTCCTGGGCTGTCTGCAGGTCGAAATATCTCCGTTTAAGCAAGTTATAATCCTTCTGCAACTGAGAGAGTTCCTTCTTTTTTGCATCCATTTCTTCCTGCAGTGCGGCAACGCTGTTTTCCAGTTCGGCCAGTTGGAATTTCATTTCTGTATTGTTTACCGAGAGTTTCTGATTCTCAGCTTTCAAAAGGTCTCTTTCATCAAGGTATTTCTTGCTGGTTTCCTGCAGATCCTTATACTGTTTTGTAGATACGCAGGACAGGGAGAAGAGGCAAATGAGGGCAAAAGAGATCAGGGATTTTGTATGGATGAACATTACGAGACAAATTAACGGTTTAACCTTTCCCGGCATTCTGTTTTCCGGGCATGAACAAAGATATGAAATTCCATTGAGCTGGTAACTATCTTCGATCCAACTGAATATTTATTACTATCTTTGCGTTACTAAGGTAAAAACAGGCTAACGGATGGGAAAAGAGCCCTTTGGGATGTTACATAAAATTGATTCTCCATCGGACCTCAGAAAGCTAAAGAAGGATGAATTGATCCAGGTATGTTCTGAGTTGCGGGAATTTATCATCGACGTGGTATGCTCAAATCCCGGGCATTTTGGTGCCAGCCTGGGAGTGGTGGAGTTAACGGTTGCGCTCCACTATGTATTCAACACACCGGAGGATCTGCTCATCTGGGATGTGGGTCACCAGGCATACGGACATAAAATCCTTACCGGGAGGCGTGATGTATTCGATACCAACAGGAAATATAAAGGGATCAGTGGTTTTCCAAGGCCATCCGAGAGTATCTATGATGCGTTTGGTGTAGGTCACTCCTCTACTTCCATTTCTGCTGCTCTTGGAATGGCTGAAGCATGCAGACAAAAAGGGGAAGAGCGTCAGGTTGTTGCCGTTATTGGAGATGGTGCAATGACAGCCGGTCTGGCATTTGAAGGATTGAACAATGCCGGCATTCAGAAATCAAACCTGCTGGTTATCCTGAACGACAACAACATTGCTATTGATCAAAATGTTGGTGCTCTCAAGGAGTATTTGCTGGATATTACGACCTCGCCCACATACAACCGGCTTAAGGATGACATCTGGCGTTTGCTCGGGACGATCAGCAAACTGGGGCCAAATACCCAGGCTCTTGCGCAGAAGCTGGAACATGGATTGAAGGCTACCTTCCTGAAGCACAGCAACCTCTTCGAATCATTGAACTTCCGGTATTTCGGACCGGTTGACGGGCATGATCTGCTGCACCTGGTCCAGGTGTTATCAGACCTGAAACGCATTCCCGGTCCTAAAATCCTTCATTGCAGGACCATCAAGGGTAAAGGGTTCAAACAGGCGGAAGAAAACCAGACCCGGTTTCACGCTCCCGGGAAGTTTGACAGAAAAACCGGTGAGATCCTGGCAGTAAAAAGCGACAAAGCCGAGCCTCCGAAGTATCAGGATGTGTTCGGTCATACCCTCGTTGAACTGGCAAGGAAAAATAAAAAAATTTTCGGGATAACCCCTGCCATGCCCACCGGTTCATCCCTGAACATCATGATGAAGGAAATTCCGGACCGGGCATTTGATGTTGGCATTGCAGAGCAGCACGCTGTGACCTATTCCGCCGGCCTGGCTATTCAGGGCATGATCCCGTTTTGCAATATCTATTCCACCTTCATGCAGAGGGCATATGATCAGGTTATCCATGATGTCGCCATTCAAAACCTTCACGTGGTTTTCTGCCTTGACCGCGGGGGATTAGTCGGTGATGACGGCGCCACACATCATGGTGTTTTTGATCTGGCTTATTTCAGATGCATTCCAAATATGACGGTTAGTGCCCCAATGAACGAGCAGGAATTAAGGAACCTCATGTATACTGCCCAGCTGGACAATAAAGGGCCTTTTGCGATCCGGTACCCCAGGGGACGGGGTGTTATGCCCGACTGGCAGAAACCCATGCAGGAAATCGAAGTGGGAACAGGCAGGCTGATCCGGGACGGAGATGACCTGGCCATTCTCTCCATTGGACATATTGGAAATTTAGCAGCAGAAGCCATTGAAAGGCTGGCAAAAAGTCAGATCTCCGTCGCTCACTATGATATGCGATTTGTTAAACCCATCGATGAAAATCTGCTGCATCAGATTGGCAAGAAATTTAAAAAGATCATCACCGTTGAAGATGGAATCATTATTGGAGGTCTGGGATCAGCAGTTCTTGAATTCTTTGCAGACCATAACTACCAGCTTCAGGTCACCCGGTTGGGGGTCCCCGACCATTTTATCGATCAGGGAAGCCAGCAATTGCTTTACAAAGAATGTGGGTATGATGTGGAAGGTATCTGTCAGGCAGTAAAAGCGTTGGTGAAGCCCGGGATATTATCCTCTGCAGGCTAGGTATCCCGCAGCAAAACATTTTGTGCAACGAAAACTAATCCATATCTTCGCAATCCGTAGAAAAAAGTTGATTTGAAATAGTAATCCGCTCCGGAAAAAGATACTTTTTACTTTTATCTTTTCCCGAAGAAATGCCCAGGTGAGGGCTGCCCGTTTATAAATTGTCTGGTAGACAATTTTAGGGCAGAGCCAGACAGCGGAGTGGCAACGTTCAACAGGGAGGGGCCCGAGTGCAGGGGCGGCCCAATTCCGCCACCTGTCATAGAATAAACTTTAAAAAGAGAACAAACCAGAAACCAAAAACATTAATTGTATGAAGAAATGCCCAGGTGGCAGGACCGACCGTTAAAAAATTGTCCGGTGGACAATTTTAGGGA
>CAZTES010000181.1:0-7026 GCA_964612275.1 uncultured Rikenellaceae bacterium | reverse complement strand
ATTTATTTCAGGTACTTATAAAAACGAGCTTTTAACGTCCCTAAAACAAATAAGGCCGTCGCGAAGCGACAGCCTTTGGGGATTGGGTGGAAGATGGGACTCGAACCCACGACCCCTGGAACCACAATCCAGTGCTCTAACCTGCTGAGCTACATCCACCATGTAAGCATTTTAAACCCTCAGCACATTCATTCCCAACGAAAGTCTTATATGCTGAGTTCCGAAATTGCCGAAATCTCCGATTTCGTTACAATTTCGAGAATCCTCGAATTTTCAACAGATCATAGATCTGGAAAATTCGGGACTACATCCACCATGAAATAAGTATCTCACCTTTTACCAGCAAAACCACAATCCAGTGCTCTAATCCCGAAAATCTCACCAGCTTTGCTGATTTTAGATTTTCGAGGATCCTCGATTTTTCAACTATCCACCATCTGGCGGATAGGAAAAATCGGGACCTGCTGAGCCCTGCCTGCCGGCAGGCAGGTACATCCACCATAAATAAGGATTGCAAAGATAATTATTAATTGCCATTCATTGCAAAAGAAAAATCAAAATTGTTTTTAATCTTTGAGGTTTCGGTTTATCTTTACCCGGGTATTAACTAATGCGCTGAGATACAAATCAATTAACTCGTTTAAAACACGAAATTAAGCGGTCCATTGAAACCTGAGAGTTTTATCAATAACATTTCCAGCCTCCAGATTTACCAGCTGCTGAGGTTCAGTACATTCTTGTTGATCAGTATTCTCTTTACCAAAAGCCACCTTTCAACAGCCGATATCGGTGTGTATGAGGTGTTTCTCTTTTTAGCCAGCATTATCAGCTTTTTCTGGGTAACCGGCCTCATTCAGTCACTGCTCCCGCTTTACAATAACAACAGAAGCTTCAATAAGAGCGGCGGAGAGGTGAAGGGTAAGTCTCCCGAGATCTTTAACGCTTTTCTGCTGATCACCTTCTTCAGCTTTCTTGCCCTGCTCCTCGGACTCAGCCTCCGTGGCCACTTTTCAGTTTTCGGGATCAGCGGTGATGTGCCCTTTATAAACCTGCTGCTTGTTTATATCTTCCTGAGCAATCCGACCTTCCTGATCGAATACATCTACCTGCTGAACAATAAAGCCCACCATATCCTGGGATATGGTTCCATATCCTTCTCGATACAACTGGGCCTTGTTACCATCCCCATTTTCACGGGATACGCAATTGTGTATGCCATCTGGGGACTGATCATCATTTCCGTCCTCCGGTTCATCTGGTTGTTTGTGCTGCTGAGCCGTTATGCCGAATTCCGGTTTTCCTGGGATTTTATTAAAGAACACATCTCATTAGGACTGCCACTGATCATCAGTACCTTGCTGAGCGGATCAGCCCAGTATATCGATGGGGTCATCGTGACCAGCAAATACGATGCAGAAGCATTTGCTAAATTTCGTTATGGTGCGAAAGAGTTACCCCTTGTGCTTCTCCTGGCTAACGGATTAAGCAATGCCATGCTCTCGGAATTCGGATCAAAGGAAAAACTGACCAACTCCCTGAAAGTCCTTCGGCATAAATCGAGAAGACTGATGCATTACCTGTTCCCCATCACCATGGTGTTCATGCTTTTTTCACGAGTGCTCTACCCGGTTCTTTTCAATGAGAACTTCATCCGGAGTGCCGATATTTTCCTGATTTACCTCCTCCTGATCATCCCCAGACTGGTATTCCCACAAACCATATTGATCGGTTTGAAGAAGACCAGAATCATACTCATTGCATCGTTTATCGAGATCGTTCTTAACATATTTCTCAGCCTCTACCTGGTCCAGATTTACGGACTGGTGGGAATTGCCCTGGCTACCGTGATCGTCTTTATTATTGAAAAGGGTTTTTTAATCGCCTATAATTATTTCAAGCTCCATATTAAACCCAACGAATACATCCCGGTGGCAACACACCTGATCTACTCTTTCCTTCTGGCTATATTGTTTGTCCTGATCGACCACAGGATTATCGATATCCATTATTAGTTGAAAAAAGTAAATTATCTTTGAAGGTTTTTAAAGCGTTATGTTATGAGAATTGGAAGGTCTTCAAATCCGGCACTGACAAAAAAAACATTTGCACAGGCGATGTTCCGCACAGCCGATGAGCGGGCTATGACCATCCAGGGAACAGTCAATAAATCACTGATCCTGCTGATCCTGGTTCTGCTTGGTGCAATTTATACCTGGAACCTCTTTTTTAATGCCATCGATTCCCAGGTTGGTATATCGAAAATCTTACCGTGGATGATCGGTGGTGGGGTCGGTGGATTTGTGGTTGCCCTGGTCACCATTTTTAAGAAAACCTGGGCACAGTATACCGCTCCGGTTTATGGTTTGCTTGAAGGACTGTTCCTGGGTGGGTTATCAGCACTGGTCGAGGTACAGTTTGAAGGCAAGGCACTGGTAATGCAGGCGGTTGCATTAACATTCGGGACCCTCTTTGCTTTGTTGTTTGCCTACAAATCAGGCTGGATCAAGGTAACACAGAACTTCAGACTGGGTGTGGTGGCAGCTACCGGCGGTATCGCCCTGGTCTACCTCATCTCATTTATTGTCAGCCTTTTCGGAGTTCAGGTGTCGCTTATCTACGGGAACAGCCTGCTCTCCATTGGGATCAGCCTGTTTGTTGTGGTGATCGCAGCATTGAACCTGGTGCTCGATTTTGATTTTATCGAAGAGGGAGCAAAAGCCGGAGCCCCCAAATACATGGAGTGGTATGCCGCCTTTGGATTAATGATTACCCTGATTTGGCTGTATATTGAAATATTAAGGTTGCTGACGAAGTTGGCGAGTAGAGATTGAAATGGCAGAGAGCATCCACCCTCTCCGCCTGTAAACGGATACGGCGGACAAAGGAGCACAGAGTTTAGACAAAAATATGTTATTAGGTTAATGAGTTATTAAGTTATTAAGGTGTCTGACGTAAAAACTAGAATTTAGGGTTATTGTTTAAATTGAGGTGGAATTGGTTCATTATGGACCCTTAAGTTACAGTCTAACAACAATATCCTCAATAACTTACTAACTACTAACCCATTAACTTGTTTAAACGGATTGTTATGATTAATATTTTAATTTCTTTGGAATTCTCATGAAAAAAGGTGATTTAGAAACATATTTCGAACAGTTCAGGAAAAACATCATTGGCATTGACCAGGAGTTTGATTCGCCGTATGGAAAGAAACGGATCGTTTACAATGACTGGATCGCCGGCGGACGGTTGTACATGCCCATTGAGAGGAAGATCTGTGAGACGTTCGGCCCCTTTGTAGCCAATACGCATACCGAAACGTCGGAAACCGGTACACGAATGACGCTCAGTTACCACCGGGCTCATACCCTGATCAAGGAGCATGTCAATGCAGGCCCAAATGATGTGATCATTACCGCCGGATCGGGAATGACCTCTGTAGTCTGCAAACTGCAGCGAATACTTGGACTGAAGGGGCCGGAAAAACTGGTAAACAAAAAATCCATTCCGAAGAAAAAACGGCCCATTGTATTTTTAACGCACATGGAGCACCATTCCAACCACACCTCGTGGTATGAAACCATTGCCGATGTGGTCATTCTGAAGCCAACCAAAGACCTGCTGGTTGACCTGAACAGCCTGCGGAAAATGCTGGTGAAATACAAGGATCGTAAGTTTAAGATCGGCACATTCACAGCCTGTTCAAATGTTACCGGTATCATGACACCCTACTATGAGCTGGCAAAAATAATGCATGAATACGGAGGAATCTGTTTTGTCGATTTTGCAGCATCTGCACCCTACGTAGATATCAACATGCATCCTGATGATCCGATGCAAAAACTGGATGCCATTTTTTTCTCTCCCCATAAATTTCTTGGAGGACCCGGAACATCCGGAGTGCTGGTATTCGATTCAAATCTCTATCATTTGAACGCTCCGGACAATCCGGGTGGGGGAACGGTGGAATGGACAAACCGATGGGGGAAGTATAAATATTTCGATGACATTGAAGTGAGGGAAGATGGAGGTACCCCCGGGTTCTTACAGGCAATCCGGACAGCATTGACCATCAATCTGAAAAACCAGATGGGTACCGATAAGATCCGGCAGCGGGAAGAAGAACTGGTAACCCTTGCCTTCAAAGGGCTGAAAGAGATCCCATCCATCCGCATCCTGGCGGATAATGTGGAAGAACGACTGGGTGTTATTTCATTTTACCACCCCGACATACACTATAACCTGATCGTAAAGCTCCTGAATGACCGGTTTGGAATTCAGGTGAGGGGAGGATGTGTATGTGCAGGTACATATGGACACTACCTGCTGGAGGTGAGCTATAACAAATCCAGGGAGATAAGCGACAAGATATTGCATGGAGACCTTTCGGAAAAACCCGGATGGGTCAGGTGGTCCCTGCATCCCACCACCAGAAATGAAGAAGTGAAAGACTTCATCGAAGCCCTCAAGCTGATCGTTCAACATATCGAAGAGTGGAAAAAGGAGTATCTTTACAATAGCAAAACCAACGAATTCGTGCATCGAAACTACCGGGGAGAAAAATTGGATGAAATTAAAGAATGGTTTTTCCTGGAATAATTTTCTATCTTTAATTTGCCGCTATGGAAATTTGTGAAGTAAGGAGTAAAAGGGAGAAAGGACAATTCTTCGATGTTGCCAGACAGCTTTATCGTGATGATACCGTCTGGGTGTGCCCCCTGGATTCACAGATTGAAAGCATTTTCGATCCCGGGAAAAACTCCTCCTTTAAAAATGGTGATGCCAGACGGTGGGTGCTGAAAGATGATGCCGGTAAATTGATCGGACGAATTGCCGGATTTTACAACCGCGACCGGGTGGGAATAAATAAGCAACCCACAGGAGGTATCGGTTTCTTCGAATGCATCAACGATCAGAAGGCAGCAAACCTGCTCTTCGATACCGCGCACTGCTGGCTCAGGGAATGCGGAATAAAAATGGTGGATGGACCGGTAAACTTTGGCACAAATGATAGCTTCTGGGGATTGCTGGTGGAAGGATATACACACCCGGGATTTGGGATGCCGTATAACAAACCCTATTATCAGAACCTGTTCGAAACGTACGGCTACCGCGACTATTTTGACCAGCTAAGCTACCACATCGATATCTCGGTAGTAAATGAATTTCCGGAACGATTTGAGAAAATCGTGGAATGGGTTTCCAGGAAAGGGGAATATGAGTTCAGACATTTTACGTTTAAAGAGACAGACCGGTTTGTGAATGATGTGGTGGATGCCTACAATACCACCTGGGCATCTTTTAAAGAAGATTATATCCCCCTGGATCCGGATGACTGGAGAGAATCGCTGAGAAAAACCAAACCCTTTCTGGATGAGGAGTTGATCTGGTTTGCTTACCATAACAACAAACCCGTGGCATTTTTCATCATTCTTCCTGACCTGAACCAGGTCCTGAAATACCTCAACGGTAAAATGACCCCCTGGAACATCCTGAAATTCATTTACTATAAGAGAAAACATGAAATAACCCGCATGCGAGCTATGGTAGCCGGTGTCCTTCCCAAATACCAGAACCGCGGATTGGAATCAGTGATCTTTAAACGCCTCTTCGAGGTTTTTCAAAGAAAACCCTACTACAAAGAGATTGAACTATCGTGGGTGGGCGATTTTAATCCCAAAATGCGGGCGATCTATAAAGCCATAGGCGGTAAACCAGCGAAAAAACACATTACCTACCGCTATATACTCGACCCAAAAGTTCCGTTCAAACGCTATGTGGATGAAATTCTTGAGGTGAGGGGTCAATTGTAAATGCAACCGGCTGCTTATAACGCGATAAGAATAAGAAAATCATTTTGGATATTATAAAACAATATGTATTTTTGCACTCCGTTATAATCCAGACTGGCTGAAAAAAAGATTTTTAAAGAAAATTGACATGAAAAAAGGAATGCATCCGGAAAACTACAGGCTTGTTGTTTTTAAGGATATGTCGAATGGATTTTCATTCCTGACCAAGTCGACTGCAGCTTCCAAAGAGAAGATCAAATGGGAGGATGGGAAGGAGTATCCATTGATTAAACTGGAAATATCCAGTACCTCACATCCCTTTTTTACCGGTAAAATGAAACTGGTCGACAGCGCAGGACGTGTCGATAAATACATGAGCCGGTATAAGTCGCATATGGATAAAAAGAAAAAGTAAAACTTTTCCTGATAATGAAGCCCCGCTAAATGCGGGGTTTTTTTGTTGTGTTACTCACCGGTGACTGCGGGTCACCCGGTGAGTAAAAAACAGCTTTTTTTTTGATCGGACAAAGTGTACCTTTACAGTAACTTTTGGCACGGCGATTGACAAATGCAGATGGGGCATTGAAAACACCCACAACTGACATATTGTCCAATAACCCAAGTAATATTGTTTAGACAGGAGAGAGAATGAAAGGTAAGATAGATATTAAGTTTAAAAACATGATGACCCCGGAATCCCTGGATGAGGAAACTGATTTTATTCCGTTGATTTCGGATGAAGAGGAAGATGAGTTGAAAAAAGTGAAGATCCCTGAACTTCTTCCCATCCTTCCATTAAAAAATACAGTCCTGTTTCCAGGTGTGGTAATCCCCATTACGGTTGGAAGAGACAAATCCCTGACTCTGGTGAAAGAGATCTATAAAAAGGACAGGGTTATTGGTGCTGTGGCACAGAAGGATGCGAAGATCGATGACCCGCAATTCGAAGATCTGAATCGTATCGGAACCCTTGCACAGATTGTTAAGATCCTGGAAATGCCCGACGGATCAATATCGGTTATCATTCAGGGGAAGCGGAGATTTAAGGTGGAAGAACCGGTTGCGAAAGATCCCTATTTTATTGCCCGCGTTACTCCCCTGGAGGATCAAAAACCCGTGGAACGTACCCGGGAATTCAATGCCATCATCGGGTCGTTAAAAGATCTGGCACTGCGGATTATCAAGTTATCTCCCAACATACCACAGGAAGCTTCCTTTGCCATCAAGAATATCG
>CAZTES010000180.1:0-7163 GCA_964612275.1 uncultured Rikenellaceae bacterium | reverse complement strand
CGATACTGATTCCCGAAGAGGCATTCAGTCCAACCTGTTATTTCGCATTCAAAGCTACCACAAAGCGTGGATGGGGTGTATGCATTGATGATGTCACCATAGTGGAAACAGGGGAGCTGGAGCGTTATGTCGATGAGGTTACCATATCCCAGGAGAGCACTAACCCGATACCCACCGGGTCGAAATACAACCCTTTGCTACAGATCGATGTAAAGGTAAAGGGAAACACAGGCAATATTACCTTGAATTCTATGGAATTCAAATCGCTGAACAGTTCCGATAATGATATTGAAACTTATGGTGTAAAGTTGTTCTACCAGCATTCCAATAAGGATTTTTATGCTTCAGAACTATATGATTCTGTCTCATTCTCTTCCGGCAAAGCTCTCTTTTCGGGATTGAACATGAGCCTTCCCACCGGTTTCACCTCTTTGTGGGTTACCTGCGACGTCAAAGAAGGAGCGACACACCTGAATGTCGTAGATCTTTCGATTGAAGCAGAAAAGATTGATATTAGCGGGGACAAATATCCTGCTGCCGAAGAATCACCATCCGGTGAACGAACCATTTACGAGGCAGTTTTTTACGATGATTTTGTTACGGACAAGGAATGGGTGCTGACGGGTGATTTCCAACGAAACAGGCCCCATGGACTGGGCGGTATCTATATCGGGAATAAAGATCCGCTTTATGCGGCAGGAGATACGATGATCATCGGGAACGACCTCACGGGTCTGGGTTTCCTTGCCGGTGATTATGAACCCAACGTTGCTAAATATGTAAACCTGGCTGTCACTCCCTCTTTTGACCTGTTCTTTTATAACAATGTGAAGCTTAATTTTTTACGGTGGCTCAACGTGGAGAACCAGGATACGGCCTCCATTGAGCTGAGTCTCGACAACGGGAGCACATGGAGCGAGATCTGGTCCAATGACAATAACCTGATTACCGATAACCATTGGACCTTCTTCAGCTTAAATATTCCTGCTGCATACCGGAAATCCGATGTCAAAATGCGGATCAACCTGGGGCCAACTACCCTGAATAATCATTTTTCAGGCTGGAATATTGAAAATTTTTCCGTAACAGGAAATTATGTTGAGTATGACGTTGGTCCCACGCTCTTTTCCTCCCCCGGAAACGGATGCGGTCACACATCGGCAGAAACCGTTTCCATCAAGGTCGGGAATTTCGGTCCTGGTGCAACACCGGCGGGAATCCCGGTAAGGTACTCCTTCAATGGAGGGAGCAGTTACGTGGATGAGATCATTCCGGGATCGATCCCTTTTGAAGGGGAAATTTCCTATGATTTTACCAACAAAGTTGACCTTTCAGTACCCGGAACTTACGAGGTCATCATCGAGACATTGCTGGGTGTGGATGAGGAATCATCAAACAATATACTGACCAGGACCCTTTACGTTGATCCAACCTACACCCTTCCATACCGGCAGGATTTCGAGAGTGGAAAGGATTTCTGGAGAAAAACCGGTACGGAGGCTTCCTGGGCGTATGGGACACCCGCTGGCCCTGTTATTAACAGTGCCGCATCCGGAACAAAAGCATGGGTTACGAATCTTACCGGCAGTTACAATAACAATGAAAATTCGCACCTGGCAGGTCCCTGTTTCGATTTTAGCGGTATTGATTTCCCCGTTTTTGAATGCAAGATCTTTGCTTTTTTGGAAAAAGATATCGACGGGGTCAATCTTGAATACTCCCTGGATAATGGAGGTACGTGGGAACGGGTTGGAAATAAGGGAGATGGAGATGCCTGGAACTGGAACTGGTATAATTCTGATGTCATTACCGTTCTCGATGGTAATCATGGGTGGACGGATGAGATTGTCGGCTGGAGAACTGCCAGGATATTGCTTAATCCTCTGGTATTCAGGGATTTGGCAAGTGTTAAATTCCGTTTTCATCTGGCATCCAATGAAGCGAATTCTTCCGATGGGATTGGCATTGATGACATCAGGATCTATGATGCACCCAGGGATATTGGTGTCATTTCGATTAACAGCCCGGTCACAGCCTGTGCACAGGATGTTGCTGACCATGTATTGGTAACCATACAGAATTTCGGTCTGGATACCCTTATGGCAGGTGACACGATAATAGCAGGTTATGATTATGAATCGAACCCCACTGTAATTGACACCTTCACCCTGGCAAGCAATGTATTGAAAAATGCCACGTTCCAACATTCATTCAGTAAATTGTTCAGCGGTGGTTCTTCAGGAACAAAAAACATTACTGCGTTTACACTCCTTCCGGATGATGGCAGGTTCTATAATGAAACCTTTACAAACGATAGTTCCTCCAAGTCGTTTGATATCCTTGAAACACCTTTTGTGGACCTGCCCTATTCAATTTACACGGTCAGGCCGGATACCATCATGCTGGATGCCTACACAGGCAATCCGGCGGATTCTTACCTGTGGCAGGACGATTCAACCGATCCGGAATTTAACGTAACCGACATAGCTACGGCAGTTTACTGGGTTGAAATAGACAATGGTTCATGCACCTTTTCTGACACGACCTATGTTTACCGTCTCATTGCTGATGCCGGGGTAAGTGATATTATCTATCCTGTTTCCGATTGTGAACTCGAAGATGCTGTCCTGCCCAAAGTTGAGATAACAAATTATGGTACGGATACACTGCTCGCCGGTGACCAGCTTACCGTGGGCTACCAGTTGGACAGTGATCCGGCTGTTGAGGAGCTACTTGTTCTTGACAGCACTGTCTACCCGGACAGTACCATTGTTTACACCTTTACCACACCGGTGGATATGTCGGCTATTGAAACCTATTCCCTGACCGCCTACACCATATTAGCCTATGATGATAACGCCGGGAATGATTCCTTTAACACTGACATAACGGTATACGGTATTACCTCGATCGATCTTGGACCGGCAGTTGTCATCCGATCACTAACCTATGTCATTGATGCCGGTCCCGGTTATGATTCATACTTGTGGAATGACGGCTCTACCAGCCAGACACTCCTGGTTGATTCAACCGGGTGGTACTCGGTAACCGTGAAGCAGGGAACGATGTGTGAAAACACGGATTCCGTTCATATTACCCTGGTGTTTCCGGATATCAAACTTGATCAGATATACAGCCCGGTCAGCTCCTGCGGTTTATCAAGCAGTGAGATCCTTCGACTTTATGTAAAGAACAGCGGATCGGATACCATACAGGTTCAGGACACCATTGCTTTTACTTACCGGATGGATGCCGGCACACTCAAATACGATACATTATTTGCCGGAGCCAAGGTATTTCCGGGTGATTCAGTTTTCTTTGCTTTCATTGATCCGTTTGATATGAGTTCGACAGGATCATATGACTTCAGCATTGAGGTATTCTACAAACCGGATTCAGTATTAACCAACAATACAATCAACCAGACCATTCAGGTATATGGGTATCCAACGGTATCTCTCGGTCCTGACCAGATCTCCTATGAGAAGGAATTGATTCTCGATGCAGGATCCGGTTATGCCTCATACCTCTGGCAGGACGAATCCACCGACCGATACTATACGGTAGATTACGATAACCAGACACCGGATCATCTCTATTCCGTAACGGTAACGAATGAATATGGATGCCCTGCTATGGATGAGATCCAGGTAACCTTTGAAGACATCACGGATATTGCCATCGACAGCCTGGTAAACCCGGCAAGCGCTTGTTACCTAGGCAACCAGGAGCTGGTTGAAATCAATATCCGGAATATTGGAACCGTTACTTTATCAAATCCACAGTTCCAGGTTACCGCTGTCGTTGACGAAGGAACTCCTGCCGTAGAACAGATTCTCTTGCCGATGGATTTTCTGCCAAATGATTTTATTACTTATCCCTTCACCAAGAAATTTGATTTTTCGGCCAAGGGTGATTACAACGTTCTGGTATCTGTGACTTACGTTGATGATGATGACACATCGAATGACACACTGGTCCGGGTAATATCGCATTATGTCAACCCAACGGTAGACCTTGGTGGAGTAAATGACACCATCAAAACGACCCTGCCCTATACGTTGGACGCAGGAGCAGATTTTGCAGTATATGAATGGAACGGAGTGGCGGGTAGCAGAACGTTTGAAGCAACGACCACGGGCTGGTATACATTGGTGATAACTGATATGAATGGATGCACCGCAACCGATTCGGTGTTTGTTGCTTCACTGACCGCCATACCGGAAACCAGAGGAATAGAAGACAACCTGCTGGTCTATCCCAATCCGGCAGGTGATTTTCTGAACATTGTCCTTGAGATTGAAACTACTAAGGACCTTTACCTGGAAATATTAAATGGAATTGGTCAGAAGATCTTTGTTCGTGAATACCCATCGTCCAACCTGATTCATGAGACTTTGGATGTATCCAGTATGTCCAAAGGATTCTATATCCTGAAGGTGTGGACGAAAGAGGAAGAGGTATTCAGGAAGATCATCATCGAGTAGAATTCTGGCTAAGGCAATATTCTCCATTTGCAGGCATCCCCATTTCCGTTTTAGCGGGAAGGGGGATGTCCTGTTTTCACCCTGTCCATAATCGCACACCCTGTGTAACGGTATCGTGCAAAACCAATTGGCTCCGAATCAGGAAGATACGATCGTATATGTTTCAATATCATTGATTTAAAATGTTTGGTATGTAAATTGATTCACTTACCACGGAATGATGACAGACCTTTTTTTATGTTCAAGAGCTACTATAAAATAGCAGGGAGGAACCTCTCCCGTTACAAGGGTTTTTCCTTTATCAACATTGCCGGATTATCTATCGGGATGGCTTGTTCCATACTGATCTTTCTGTTTGTCGGGGATGAACTGAGTTATGACCGGTTTCATGAAAAAGCGACCCGGATCTACCGGGTTGGGCAGAAGGGGAACATTGGTGACCGGAAATTCATTGGAAGCACCACACAGGCACCGGTTGCCAGAACGCTTGTGGAGGAATTTGCAGAGGTGGAAACGGCAACACGGATACAACCGGGAATAAATACGGTCATTACCTACGAGGAGAAGAGTTTTTTTGAAACCCGGTACCTTTATGTTGATTCTTCTTTCTTTGATGTTTTTACCTTTCCCCTGGTTAAAGGGAATCCGGAAACGGCACTGGTTAAGCCATACACCATGGTGCTGACGGAATCCACCGCCAGGAAATACTTCGGCGACGAAGATCCGATCGGGGAGGTGCTTCATGAAGCCGACGGGAATGATTTTATGGTTACCGGGGTTGCAAAGGATGTTCCGGAGAATTCCCATTTTCATTTTGATGTCCTTGCATCGATTAAAAGCTTGCCAGACAGTGAGGAGGAAAACTGGTTGAGAGACTATCTTTATACCTATATTGTCCTGAAGGAGGGGTATCCTCCGGACAAATTTGAAGCCAAATTGCCGGGGTTTATGGAGCGGCACGTAGGTCCACAGATTCAAGAAGGTCTGGGGATCACGTTGGCTGATTGGGAAGCATCCGGAAACAGCATGAATTATTACCTTGACCCACTCACAAAGATCTACCTGCATTCAGAGGCTACCCATCAGATTGAACCCATCGGTGACATAACCTATGTCTATTTTTTCTCGATCATTGCCTTTTTTATTCTTTTGCTGGCCTGTATAAACTTCACCAACCTTACTTCTGCAAAATCGAGTATGCGGGCACGGGAAGTTGGGATGAGAAAAGTTATGGGATCCAATCGGGGGAAACTAATCGTTCAATTTTTGGCTGAATCCACGTTTTTAACTGCCCTGGCTTTCCTGTTTTCGCTGGTCATTGTTGAACTAATGCTGCCCCTGTTCAATAATCTTTCGGGCAAAGCATTATCCATTCATTATTTAAGCAACTGGTATATCCTTCCGGGTTTCCTGGTATTGATTATCGGAGTGGGGTTTCTATCGGGAAGCTATTCCGCTTTTACGATCTCATCCTTCCAGGTTTTAGCAGTAATCCGCGGGGAGGTTAATACAGGGTCAAAGAGAGCATGGTTCAGAAGCGGTCTGGTTATTTTCCAGTATGCCATCTCAATTGTTATCATCATTTGTACCATTGTTGTGTATCAGCAACTCGAATTCATCAGGAGCAAGAAACTGGGATTCATGAAAGAACATGTGCTGGTCATTGACCGTGCCTATGGGCTGGAAGATGAAGAAAAAGTAATTGTCTTCAAAGACGAAATACTAAAGCATCATGGTGCATTGCATGGATCGGTAACTTCAGCTATTCCCGGAATGTCAGGTTGGGATGGGACTGTCTTTCAACGCGAGGATTCCCCGGCTGAGGAGCTATTCCATTTCAGGCTCCTGCGTGGTGATTATGAAACCCTGAATGCGTTCGGGTATGAGCTGTTGGAAGGCCGGTTCTTCTCAGAAGAATTCAAATCGGATTCGATGGCGTTTATCATCAACGAAACGGCAGCAAAGGATCTTGGATTCAAAGACCCGATTGGGAAAAAAATTCTTTCGATCACGGAGGGAGTGAATGAACGAACGGCACATGAGATCATCGGAGTGGTGAGGGATTTCCATTTCAACTCCCTGCGTGAGCCTATTGAGAACCTTGTGATTTATTTTCCCAGGAATTACTTCCCGATGTACATGTCTTTCCGGATCGATTCCAAACAGACCAAAGAGATCCTGAAACATGCTGAAAAAACGTGGAAAAAGATGGTACCTGACCAGCCGTTCCGTTACTTTTTCCTGGAGGACAATTTCAATGCACTTCACCAGACAGAACAACGAACGGGGAAAATCTTCGGCGTATTCTCCCTGCTTGCTATTTTTATTGCAAGTCTTGGGTTGCTGGGTCTGGCATCGTTCATGGCTGAACAGCGGACTAAAGAGATTGGCATACGAAAAGTGTTGGGTGCTTCAGTACCAGAGATTATCAGTTTATTCTCGAAAGAATTTATCCTCTGGGGATTGATGGCTAATCTCATTGCCTGGCCGGCAGCTTATTTTGTCATGAAAATCTGGTTGCAGAATTTTGCTTACCGGGTAAGCATGCCGTACTGGGCTTTTTTTGCAACCGCTCTGATCGCCCTCTTCTTTGCCATCATAACCGTCAGCGTGCAGACTATCCATGCCGCCATGAAAAATCCGGTGAAAGCAATTAGTTACGAATAGAATGGTTCC
>CAZTES010000179.1:0-7169 GCA_964612275.1 uncultured Rikenellaceae bacterium | reverse complement strand
ATGTGCTGGATAGAGCCCTGCTGAGAGCCGGACGATTCGACCGCCAGATCCATGTTGAATTGCCGGATCTGAACGAGCGGAAAGAGATCTTTAAAGTGCACCTCAGACCGCTGAAACTGACCAAAAATTTCGATATCGATTTCCTGGCCAAACAAACCCCGGGATTTTCCGGTGCTGATATAGCCAATGTGTGTAATGAAGCAGCCCTTATCGCAGCCAGGAAGAATAAAAAGGAGGTCGAAAAACAGGATTTCCTCGATGCCGTCGACCGGATCATCGGAGGAATGGAACGGAAAAATAAAATCATTTCACCCCAGGAGAAAAGAACCATCGCATTTCATGAAGCCGGACATGCAACCGTCAGCTGGCTGCTGGAACATGCCAATCCACTCGTGAAAGTTACCATTATCCCCCGGGGAAGAGCACTGGGAGCTGCATGGTACCTGCCCGAAGAAAGGCAGTTGACAACAACCGAACAGATGCACGATGAACTGGCAGCAGCCCTCGGTGGCAGAGCATCCGAAGAACTGACCTTCAGGAAAATCTCTACCGGTGCACTGAATGACCTCGAAAAAGTGACCAAACAAGCCTATGCCATGGTAACCTACTTCGGGATGAGTGAAAAAATTGGCAACATTAGCTTCTATGACTCATCAGGACAAAACGAGTATGCGTTTAATAAACCCTATAGCGAGAAAACAGCCGAAACCATCGATGAAGAGGTCAATAGAATTGTTGAAAAGGCTTACGAAAGGGCTAAAGGTATCCTTATAAAAAACAAAAAAGGATTAACGTCCCTGGCTGAACAGTTGCTTGAAAAAGAGGTGATATTTAGCGAGGATCTGGAGAAAATCTTTGGAAAAAGAAAGTGGGGAACACGGGCTCGTGAACTGGAAAAAACAGTGCAGGCTGGCAAGAAAAAAGCGGAAAATAAGAAAACCACCAAACGGAAAAATGCCAGTGCTGCACCGGTGAAGGGAAAGGTTGAAATTCCCGGTGAAAAAACACCGGCAAAATCAAACGGGAAATGAAATCCGGATGGATAAGAATTGGACTACAATATATTCTACCGATCAATTGTATATTGCAGAATTAGCAAAACAAATGCTTCATGATAATGGGATAGAAGCCGTTGTTATCAATAAACGGGATTCTACGTATAATACGTTTGGCGATATTGAGGTATATGTAAAAAGGGATTATGTGATCAGAGCACTTAAACTCATTAAAGAATTTGAACGTTGACCAACCTTGTAAAAAGAACAATTACCGGTATCCTGATTGTCTTCCTTATCATTACGGGAATTACATTCAGCAGCATCTCATTTTTCTTCCTGTTTCTGCTTGCCCTTGCCGCCGGTCTGTATGAGTTTTACTCCCTGGCTCAAATGGCAAAAGTGAGACCGCAAACCTATTTTGGAATATTGATCGGGATCCTCTTCTTCGTTCTCAATTTCTTGTTTGCCGTTCAATTTTTAAATCAGAAGTTTTTCTTCGTTTTTATCCCCCTCATTATTCTCGTTTTTATCAATGAACTCTATAAGAAACATAATCGACCATTTACTAACATTGCCTATACATTCCTCGGGTTAATCTATATCGCCGTACCCATCACTCTTTTTAATTATTTTGTGTTTAGCCCGAATGGGGAACTATTTACACTGAGTAGCACGGAAGGGAAGCTTGACGCTGTCAACTTCATTTTCCAGCCACCCGAATCCATCATCTATTCACCCCAGATATTGCTGGGTTTCTTCATACTCTTCTGGGCAAACGATACAGGAGCTTATGTTGTGGGAATACCGTTTGGGAAACACCGGCTGTTTAAACGCATCTCACCCAAGAAGAGCTGGGAGGGATTCTTCGGAGGAGCCATTATTGCCTTCATCGGGGCCTATCTTATCTCCCTGTTTTTTAATCATATCAGAATGGTTGACTGGTTTGCTATTACCTTTATTATCGTTACCATCGGGACATTCGGAGACCTCACCGAATCGCTTTTTAAACGAAGTATCGGTGTGAAAGATTCCGGAAAACTTTTCCCCGGACACGGGGGATTGCTCGACCGTTTTGATGGTATATTGCTCTCTTCCCCCGTTGTTTTCACCTATTTGAAGCTTATTAGCTGAAAAAAATATAACTTTGCCACTTTGATTATACCATGAAGATCCATAAAGAGGGCTATCGGTTGCTTTTTAACCTGTTTCTTATTCTGGTAATCCTGAATTTAATCGTTTTTCATTTCCTTTCACCGGCTCTTCTCTTTAAAACGATATTTTTGGCTGGCACCGGAATTCTCTTTCTCTTTGTTTTCTTCTTCTTCCGTCAACCGGTTCGTACGATTGAACCAAACGAAGATCTGATCTTTGCTCCGGCGGATGGGAAAATTGTAGCCATCGAGGAGATTGAAGAACCGGAATACTTCAAGAATAACAGGATCCAGGTATCCATCTTTATGTCAGCATTCAATGTTCATGTAAACTACTATTCCATGGGGGGTGTGGTCAAATACCTGCACTATAAATCGGGAAAAAATCTGATCGCCTATCATCCGAAATCGTCAACCCAAAACGAACGGTCAACTGTGGTTATCGATAATGGCAATGGCTGTGAATTGATGATCCGGCAGATTGCCGGAATCATGGCACGAAGGATTGTCAGTTATGCCAGCATAAATAAAACGGTTCATCAGGGGGACCAGCTGGGCTTTATCAAATTCGGTTCCAGGGTAGACCTGCTGTTGCCAGTCGATGCCACCATAAAAATTAACCTCCACCAGTCCGTGAAAGGCAATAAAACCGTTATTGCTGAGATTTAAATCCTGTTTTTTATCCTCTTTTCCTGTAAGCGTTGCTCCAGTTTTTCCTTTCAGGGAGTCGTTCTTCTGAAAAATTTATATTTTTGACGCATCTGAAACAAAAAAAGCATACCGAAAATGAAAGACCCTCACGTTTTACAAATAACTCCGGATGTCAGCTGGATTGGGATATTGGATTACGATATTGTCACATTTGATATCGTGATGGAGACCCAGTATGGTACAACCTACAATTCTTACTTTATAAATGCTCAGAAGAAGACCATCATTGAAACGAGCAAAGAGAAATTCTGGGATACCTACCTTGAAAAGGTCAGGTCCGTTGTTAACCCTTCGGAGATCGAATACATTATTTTAAACCATACAGAGCCGGATCATTCCGGTAATTTGAAGAACCTGTTAAACCTGGCCCCGAATGCCACTGTGGTTGGTAGTGGGAACGCGATAAGGTACCTTAAGGAGATGTTCGAGGAAGATTTCAAGTCGCATCAGGTGAAGGATGGAGATGTACTTGATCTGGGAGACAAAACCCTGCGGTTCATTGGTGCCCCAAATTTGCACTGGCCCGATAGCATCTATACCTGGCTCGAAGAGGACCGGCTTCTTTTTACCTGCGATTCGTTTGGCTGCCATTATTGTGACCCGGGCATGTTTGATGATCGGGTTGGTGATTTTGACGATGCGTTCAAATATTATTTTGATGTTATCCTGAAACCCTTCAGCAAATTCATGTTGAAGGCGATTGAAAAGATCAAGCCGCTGGATATCCAGGCAATTTGTCCCGGACACGGGCCCATCCTGCGAAAAAACTGGAAAAAATATGTTGATCTTTCCGTAAAATATTCGCTGGAATATATGAAGATCAAAGAGAATGCTGGCAAAAGGGTGCTCATAGCCTATGTATCTGCCTATGGGTACACAGGAATAATGGCGAAACTGATCGCAGAAGGTATTGCTGCAAACGGGAAGGTTGAAGTGGATCTTGCGGATATTGAAAACATGTCTCCCGGGGAAGTGGAGGAGAAACTCATTAAGAGTGATGCGCTCCTGGTCGGATCGCCAACCATCAACCAGAATACACTGATTCCTGTCTATAAACTGTTTGGTTTGATCAATCCCCTGAGAGACAAGCAGAAATTGGCGGCTGCTTTTGGCTCGTTTGGATGGAGTGGGGAAGCAGTAAAAGTAATTGAAGATACCCTTCGGAACCTGAAGCTGACCATAGCCCAGGATCCGGTGAGTGTTAAGTTTTATCCCCATGGTGAGAAAGCCGATGAACTGAAACTTTTCGGGAAAAACTTTGCAGAGAAAGTGTTGGGCGAGTCCTAATCTATTGAATAAACTGTTAAATAATTTATATCACAGATAACGACTTACATAAAAACAAAAGCGGATTCAGTCAAGACGAACCCGCTTTTCGTTTTTTTCTTTGATTTCCAAATTAAGATATTTTTATATCCCTTGACAGATTCGTTTTATTCTCTTCCATTTTCGGAATGTTGATGGTCAGTATGCCATTCTTATGAACGGCTTTGATCTTATCATGATCAACCGTTTCCGGCAAGCTGAACGATCTGCAAAATGACCGGTAATTAAACTCCTGACGGGTCCATTGGCCTTCTTTTTCCTCGTTGTTCTCCTCTTTACATTCAGCAGAAATGGTCAGCAGGTCATCCTTCAGATTGAGTTGAAGATCCTTCTTGTCAATCCCGGGAACAGCCAGCTCAATCGCAAACTGTTCTTGATCTTCCGAAATGTTTACTGCTGGAGTATTCGAAAAATTGGTGCTCCGCTTTACGACAGGATAGAAAAAATCGTCGTTGAAAAAGTCCCTTGTCAAGTCAGGCCATATTGCCCGTTTTCTGATTATTGGTAACATGATTTTGCTCTCCTATTTAATGAGTTAAACATTTAATTATTTTGATATGTACCGGTCAAAATAAATACCAATTCAATAAAGCTGTAATTTTGGCAGTAAAAATTGAATAAAAGGTGTCATAATGACATGATGTGTATTGATAAAAACATTCGATTCAGGAATTTACCACGAAGGCAGTTAACCTGCATTATTACCGAATAGCCCCAAAGATTTGGATTGAATATTCATTCATCCGGTCATGGTTGATAATTATTTGATTTACAAACCAGACCGGGATGTTATTTTTGCTTCAATTGTGTATTTTTGTAGATATCTTCCCAATGCTATTGAAAAAATAGTATATTTAAACAGACACGGGAATTGCTGATGAAGAGCACTGGAAAATACATAATTGCCGGGATCGGATTGATTATTTTCCTGGTTATTGTCTGGTATTTCAAAAACATTGTTGCCTATATTCTCGTTTCGGCCGTTTTCTCTCTCATTGGTCGTCCTCTTGTTGATCTGCTTGAACGGATCAGGATTCGTCGTTTTCATTTTCCCAAGGCATTGGCAGCATTAATCACCCTGATCGTTCTCTGGGGATTTTTCATCACTTTTTTCAGTGTTTTTGTTCCCCTGATTATTAACCAGATGCAGGAATTATCAACCATTGACGGGAAGCAGATCATGGCGAGTCTGGAGGAGCCGATCAACAAGGCAGAGGAGTTTATCAGGGGATACAACATCGGATTGGCACAGGAGACAACCCTGGAAGAGCACATTACGTCAAAGTTGGTTACCCTCCTCAGTTTCTCTATGGTTTCAAAAATCCTTGGGTCCGCTGCAAGCCTCCTTGGAAACATCCTGGTTGCACTCTTTTCCATCTCCTTCATTACCTTCTTTTTCCTGAAGGATGAACGACTTTTCGTCAATGGTGTGATCCTGTTGGTTCCTACCAAACATGAGGAGGGGACCCATCATGCCATGTCTTCCATTAAACGATTGTTGATGCGTTATTTTATCGGGATTTTTCTTCAGATCACCTGCATCATCATCCTGGTGACCATTGGATTGACCATTGTGGGATTGGGTTTTGACAAGGCTCTGATCATCGGACTGATCGTTGGCTTATTTAATGTAATTCCTTATCTTGGTCCTTATATTGGTGCATTTCTGGGTCTTCTGCTTGGGATAGCCAACAACCTGGGAATGGAATTTTATTCCCAGCTTCTTCCGATGCTTGGGTATATGATGATTGTGTTTATTACGGTTCAGATCATTGACAACGTGCTTTTTCAACCGTTAATTTATGGAACTTCTGTTATGGCGCACCCCCTGGAGATCTTTATCGTAATACTGGCAGCCGGTTACCTGGCAGGTGTTGTTGGAATGTTCCTGGCAATCCCTTTCTATACCGTATTGCGTGTCATTGCAAAAGAATTCTTTAATCAATATAAGCTCATAAAGAAACTTACTGAGAACATCTGAATCCGCTTTTATGAAAAAGAATTGGTTACTTATTTTTGTTTTACTGATATTTTCCTCCGTATTAAATGGTCAGATATCAGCTGATTTCAGATCCAATGTTTCAGTGAAATCGAACCTGACCATTTATTTTGAACCCATTTTCATGGATACGGTTTCCTGTTCCTATTTGTGGGATTTTGGAGATGGCACGTCGGCATTCGATGCGGGTGTGGAACACGCTTATTCGAAAGGCGGAGAGTACATTGTCACCCTGACCGTTACGGATGGAATCAACACGACAACCCTGTCCAGGGAGATCAAATTACAGGCTCTTTTTGATGTGACCAATGTGTTTACCCCCAATAATGATGGATTAAATGATCTGTTTGTTATCCATACTGATGGTTTATCCAATTACACCCTCACCATTTACAGCCGGACGGGTACAATGGTTCATCGCTCAACCTCAGTAACCCCGGCTTGGGATGGTAAAACACCCTCTGGCGAATACGTTCACCCCGGTGTATATTACTATGTTATTCGAGAGGGAGGTACATCGGGGGAAATTGAGAAATCGGGATTTGTTCATCTGATAAGGGAGCATAAGTGAAGGAACGGTTCCTTGCTGAAGGTGTTCGAATGGTTAGTTCATCTGCTCAATGGTTAATCATCCTGTGAACTGACCGGCTCCTTTTCTTAAATACTTCCAAAAAAATGCAAATTTGCTGGTTGACTGCACCATTGGATAATATCTGTTCCGGAACAGATATATAGATTTAAATATTTTAATATTTTTGAAAGATTTCTATCGTCTATGAGGGGTAACACGATTTTTTCAAAAATCTTCAATTTTTACTGGGATGGTTTCCGCAGTATGACTGTTGGCAGGAAGCTTTGGATCATTATCCTGATCAAATTGTTTATCCTGTTTGCTATCCTTAGGATCTTTTTTTTCCATGACTTTCTTGAATCAAATTTTACTTCTGATGATGCGAGAAGTGAGTATGTTATTGAGCAATTAAC
>CAZTES010000178.1:0-7205 GCA_964612275.1 uncultured Rikenellaceae bacterium | reverse complement strand
AAGATTTCTGTTTTTTCGGGACTACTCACAGCTCACAACTCACTGCTCACTCCTTTCATTCAGCAACAATTATTTCCATCTCCCGTGTGATGGTTTCCCCTCCGGTCGTCACGCTGCATCGCAGATCGAAGCTGACGGTCGCTGCGGGGATTAGGAGGGTATCGGATGATTCGTCCCCCGAATGATCACGAACCATGGTCCAGGTGGTTGTCCCGGTTTGCCGGATCTCCCATATATAGCGGTAGGATGGGGTGCCGTTCATCACAGTAGCGGTGACGGTTACGTTATCACCGGATAGGATGGTCGCTGGAAGGTAACTGATTTCGAGGTGGATTGAACCGGTCTGGTGAACAGGCAGAATATGTTCTTGCCCATCACCATAGAGGAAGATCTTGCCGGTACGTGATGTTGTATCGCTATTTTGATCACACAAGACCGTGAAACTGATCCCATTTTTATCTGCTATGGATAGCCATTCGGTGCCCTCTGAAACATCCCAGGGGTCACATCCGGTATAATTGGTCTCAACGGTGGTGGGGTTTCCTGTATTCCCCCTGTAATCAAAGGTGAGGTCTGATAGCAGAAGATTGAAGGTTGGTTTAACTACTTCAATAGTGATATCCCGGCATATTGTTGAATTCGCGTCACTGGTTGCCCTCACAAAATAGGTTGTTTTGGTAAGGGGTGCTATTACAATTTCAGAACCCCTGCCAATACATATTCCTCCACAGGCTCCAGTATACCATTCCCATTCAGCATTTGATCCCAGTGATCCTCCTGAAACGGCAAGCGTACCAGTACAGTTTTTAACCAAAATGGCATTGTCCGTCAGGATAAAATCAGCCGGTGTTGATTTTTCAAAATCTTGGTGGGTCCAGTATGTTCTGGTTGTGTCTCCTTTATAGGGTTTAAAGTGATAGTCTATACGTTTCACTATATTTTGATCATGGTCCCTTATCAAGGCAAGTCTTCCAAAATCGTCATATTCATAAAAGGTAGATCTTTCATCCGGTGTTGTAATCGAGCTGATACCAATAAGTGGCTTGTAGGTATATTTGGTAGTTCTTGACTCTGCAGGGTACAGATTTACATCTTCCTTATAGACTGAGTTTGTGGTTTCAGCTATTGGATGAGTGCCTGCCCAATCCCAATTGACGGAGTGATACAGATCTCCGGGCGTATGGTATTGCAAAAGATTCCCATGAGCATCATATTGATCAAATATCAGTTTTACTTCATACGCTGTTCCTTCCAATACTTCTATGGATGCTGGTAATAGTCGATGACCGCTGAAAATGCCGTAATTGGTTTTAGTACCTGAGATCAATCGCCCGTTTTTTGTCTTTTCTCTTTTCAGGATCGTATTTACCATGTGCTTTTCTATTAAGGCGCTGTTTGTTTCCGATGGTTCCAAATCAGGATCTCCCGGGTAATTGAATTTCTCAAGATAAATACTGTTGTCGCTTTCCATTCGTTCCATTTGTTTTAATTGAAGATGGTCGGGATCGTATCTATACGACTCTACTGGATGTATGGGGTTATCCCCGTTTATATCATACCGGGTTATCTTCTTTTCTTTGGGATAATTCCAGGAGGAGACATTTGCATATTTTTGATAAACAAATGCTGAATTAGATTCGGGAAATTTCCTGGCCACAACAAATGCTGGAACATAAACCAGGTGGGTGGAATTTTCAAATGAATTGAAATCAATGGTTTCAATTTCTCTTACTATCCCTTCATTTGAAAGTTTTTCTGTTTGCTTTTCTAATCCCCTCTTCCAATCAAAGCTTGTGGCAGGTGGGTATGGAAATGAAAGGCTGCTGATATCAGGATACTCCCAGGCTGATGTAAAGCGGTGAATGGTGTTTCCTGCTACAGGATTGGATTCCGTTACCTGCCGGTATCCTATATGACTCCCTTGAGTGGAACCCAGCATGTTTTTCCCGGATGAATACAGGGTTATGGGAGCATAGGAAAGGTTTGCAGGATTACCCTGATCATTCAAGTAATAAATTTGATCGGGCAAATCGTAATAGGCTGGCCATGACTGAAGAATCCCGCTTGACCGTATTATCTTACCATGATGAATGGTATAATCAAACTCTCTAATACCAATTGTATCGGATTCATTGTCCATCTCAATGATCCTTTTTACCCGCAGCCCCCCTGCGATTTTGTGATTATGAGTTGCAACTGCCTTTCTCCAGGTCAGTCTGATATAACCGGTTTCTGATGTAATCCTGGGAATGAATTCAACTAGGTATTTTCCCGGTTTCATGATCTTTGAAAAGGATTGTTGCATAATCCATTCATCCCCATCCGGTGACCACCCGATCTGTTGTTCTCCCGAATAGGTTCTTTCGAAAAGGATGTTTTCAGGATTACTGAACTCCTTTATCCTGACAAGGGATAAGGGAATATCCAATCCAAACGAACTGATCTGGTTTGGATGAACCTTGCTTTTGAAAAGGAATTCAATGGTCACCAGGGTCTCGTCTTCCTGGCTAATAGTTGTAACTTTCGAACAATAGTAGCTCTGCTCATCGATCCAATCCTTTTCACCCGCCATAACCGTCCGGTTTTCATAGTCATTTGAATAGATGGGGTAGGTTTCGTCAAACGGTGATACAGAATCAGAATAGGTTATCATTTCAGTGTAATCCCCTTCCTCATGGGATAAAGCGCCAATTTGATAATGCCCTGCTGGTAACCAGATGTTAAAAACTGCTTCCAACCCATATGCAGTATCCATATAATCCAGGAATGACAAATTATAAATAGTATCCGGATCCTCATCAATTTTGGGCTCATTAAGGATGAATATCTTTGAGTGATCAGAAGGGGGAGTGTCTTCCTTATCAGGTGGAGCATCCTTTATGCTCCCTTTCAAAATATAAAATAGAGGGATTATCCGTATTTCTTGATCGTGCGGAATATTCAGGGATGCTAAGTTTTGAGTAAAAGAATAATGAGCAGCATCATAGGCAGCTGAAATTCTCGATTGCATGGGCTTTCTTGGAATTGAGATGTATCCGAAATCATGTGGTTCAAACTCAAAAACGGTACTTCCCCCGGTTGGATAAACAATCCGCTGGAGCATTCCGGCTTTCATGAAATCTCCATTTGGATTCCGGTTTGCACCCCGGGTTCTCCAGATCGTTTCAGATAATTGTGGCAGGTTCAGGTTTATCCCGGTTAATTTTTCAATATTCTCTCCTCTTGCTTTATTGCCCGTTGGAGGAATATTGTCGTACAGCCTGTAATTCCTGACAGTAACTTCCGGGATAAAGTATTTGTTGTTTGCTCCATTAAAATAGCCCCAGTGATCCTGAGCATATGACCCTCGTGGAGGCAACAGAGTTGAATCATAAAAGAACATATAGGGTGGATTGGCTGTTTTACCATTCCCGGATAATTCAGTGATCTTATCCAGACGCAGTCTTCTGGAGGGAGGAAGATAATTATACCATGTTCCATAAGGAACAGTTTCAAAAAAACTGTAATCAAACTGAAAGATTTTTATTGTTTCTTCTGAAAAAAGTTCCTTGATGGTCATCCGGGTCAACCCTGTTATTTCCCCTCCTAAATAGCCACCAAATGATGAGGTATCAAAAAGAACAATCCCTTTTGAATACTCAATCTTCCGGAGAAATTTGCCATCAATGTCTGTCTGGCTGTACCTTTGCAGGTCATTCCAGTTCGGATCAGAGTTGCCAACTTTCCTTTGAGGTAATGGATCGCGGCGGCAGATATTATAATCAATATAGCTGAAAAGAATATTGTCTTCATTATTGGCTGACAGAATTTGTTTTAAATACCAGCTTGAGACAAAAGATTCTTTTCTCGATCCATCTTCATTGATGGGAGTAGAAATTTCCATCGCATCCCATCCTCCAAAACGGTAATGTGTTCCATTTTCATCTACAATCTCCCAGGAGGTTATTTCCCCCGATTGATTCCTTTCATATGAGACAGCTAAATTCTGGTGTGGTATCACCACCGGTTTCTCATTGCCGGTCAATACTATCTTTCCGCTTCTGCCACTGAAGTTGAAAAAAAACAGATCGGGTTGTGAATCTGCCCTGCCATCGGCTATTTCAGACAGGTAGAGATTCATCTCCAGATCATCTGCTCCCGGAGGCTTCCATGGTCCGAACAGATCAAGACTACTTTCCAGAAAAGGAAGCTGATTTCCATGAAGTGATAAATACCCCATGGGATGATCGTCAGCAATTCCCCTTACCGTTCGGGTTATTACCCCACCAGCGTGCAAAGACCAACCAAGGCCTGTCCAACCTGCTAAATCATTCACTTTAACCCCGGATGCATGGTAGTCAAGAGAGATGGTGAAGGATGACTTTCTACCCTGGACCTCCCAAAGAGGAATGTGTATTGAGGGACTACCGGTATATAGACTGACAGGAATTTCTGCATACATACCCAGAGAAGAAGCAGTAGGAGAGGGTGGAATGATGTTTTCCAGCTGGGGGAATGACTCCTGGGCATTACAGAGACGTGAGATCGAGAATAAGATAACAAAAACAAAACGCAATATGGAGAAGGATGACTTCATCTGTTTTTACTGATCCGTGATAACTATTTTTCGGGATAAAACCCTGTCCTTAACTCTGATCTGAAGGTAGTAAACCCCGCTTGCTAAATCCTTTCTGTTCCATTCCATTTGATGACTCCCGGATTTTTTCTCAACATTTACAATGGTTAATAGCTTTTTTCCGTTCATGTCGAATAGCGAAATATCGATCCACATATCATCCGGGATAGAATAAAGAATATTTGTTGTTTCAGTGAACGGATTCGGGAAATTTGAAAGGGATAGTATTCCGGATGAAACATCCAATCCCACCGGGATTTCAATAAAAGAAGAACAACCAAAATGGTCACTTACAAACAAGGAGTAATTACCCTGAATCAAATTTGCCAGGTGCGGCGTCGTATCTCCCGTATTCCACAGGTATGAGAAATGATCCGAAATACCCGAAACGGAAGTATGGATGGAACCGTTTTCTCCGCCAGGCAGAGACTCATCAATCACATAAAAATCAATACGAATGGAATCCAATAGTACATGAGTTGAATCACTTTTTTTACATCCAAATTGATCCGTGACTCCAACACGGTAATCCCCTGGTTCGTAAATTTCAAAATACCGGCTATCACCATTTCCATTGTTCCAATCATATTCCAGAAAACCATTGCCTGCATCAAGAGTATCGATGCTGTTCTCACATAAAACTCTGATGTCAGGCAAATCGAAAGTATAAAGTGTACACGGATCAACATACTTTGTAATGAAAATGTCTTTGATTCCACGGGAAAAAATAGGTTCCTGATCCATAGCCAGATCATCAGTGAAAGAACCCAGGATGCAGACCTTTTCCAAATAGTCGGTCAGAATAGCATGTCCCAGATCTTCTGAAGTTCCAAAAAAACGCTTACACCATAGGTACCTCCCCATTCGATCAAATTTTAAAAAGAGTATATCACTCTGCCGGTCAAAACTGGATAGGGTATCTTGTTTCATAATGATTGTGCCCCTGAACGATCCGAGTGCGAATGGATTCCCTGATGAATCAATACTCAAACCATTCATCTCATCTGATTGGGTCCCGCCCAGATGGCTAGTCCACAGGATGCCTCCATCAGACTCCATTTTTATTAAAAAGAGATCTTGTTCCCCTTGTGAAGCATAAACCGTGTCCTGAAGTATTATTGAGTGGGTGAATGACCCGGATAAATAGATATATCCGGCTGAATCGATCGCAATTGGCCCGGCTCTGTCATCAAAATTGGCACCGATACGTTTTATCCATAATTCGTTTCCCGTTGAGTCAAATTTCCAGATAAAAATATCCTTGCGGCCCAAAGAGAAAATGGTTGTGTCTCTTGTTTCAAACTTCTTTTCATATGTACCGGCAATAATCAACTCCTTATCGTTTGAAACCTTCAGGTATAACCTGTTGCCCGGATTTCCTGCCTGCCACGTTCTTACCCATTGAACATTTCCTGCCGGGTTGAGTTTTAACACGAATTGATCCCTGCGATTAACTGAGTGGACAACTGAATCACCGAATGAAATCCATTTTTTAAAATAACCAGAGATATAGCTATTCCCTTCATTGTCAACCTCGCAGGAAAGTAATTTTATCTCATCACCTTCTGCCGGAACGTTAACCCATTCAGGTTCCAGGCCGGGATCGAGTATGGCGACATAGATAGATGTGCTCTTTGGGATTTCTGAAAGGAAGGGTGGGAATATAAGACTGTCCCGGTACGTACCGATGAGGTATACCCGGTTACCAGTACAAAAAATACCGTCTAAGGTATTGTATCTGCTCCCGGAAATTTGCCTGACACCGGTAATTGTGCCGGCCTCGTCGATTTTGCAGATGAAATGATCCCGATCATCATTCGAAACCAGGCTGTAATCCCCGAAAGTCGCCCTTCCGCTGAAAACTCCCCCCAAATAGATGTTCCCGGATGTATCACTATCCATTGCACTCGACAAATCCCATCTATCCCCTCCCAGCTGCAGGATCCATTCCTGAATGTATGGCTGTGCAGCAACGGAAGAACAAATTCCGATATTGGCAATAAACCAAAATATCCGGAGCAATTTGAACATGACCGGGATGTGTGATAATGAAAGACCCTTCACCCTATAATTCCGAAAACCGCAAAAAGGTTACCTCTTTTTTGAGTGATTTTGACGAATGAACACTAATTTAAAATCATTTTGAATAACTGAAGAACTGATTTGTTGGAGGATTAAAAGTGGTGACAGCTTCCTACTTTATTTTAATATATTATTGAATATCAATATTTTAATAATACCATTTGATAATTATTTATTTAAGATATCTACTTTAAAATGGTTTTAATCAATGTATTATTGAAATAATAAAAAATAGGAAGCTGTCACCACTTTTTTAATCGTAAATTCCCAGGTGTTTCTGTGTTTTGACGGGGAGGCGGGAAGCGACGATCTGGTATGACTGGCGGGCGTAGAACTCCCATTCAGCCCGGCTCATCCGTGCCACATCGTCCACATGAACCCACCTGTTTCGTGCAAAATGGGGGGCGGGGATGAATCCGTCACGGGTGACCAGCTCCTCGAAATCTTCATCACTCACCTTGAAGGATGCCGTGGGTGGGACCGTATCCAGGGAGATAAGCATGAAGAT
>CAZTES010000177.1:2058-7274 GCA_964612275.1 uncultured Rikenellaceae bacterium | reverse complement strand
ATTTGCATCCCAACAGGGTGTTTACAGGAAATATGAAATCTGATCCGGCCATAACTCATCATTATCAAAAATCACGTAACACTTGGATTCATGATACAATCAAAACCAACTGAGGATCTGGATTTGTTAAAAAATACAAAAAATTCGAGGGGAAAACAAGAGGAAAAGAGTTTTTGTTTAGCCATTAAAATATTGATATCCAATGAAATCCATTTCTAAAAAACCGGGCTGGAGGAACCTTTTAGAAAAAAAGTGTGGTGGAAGCAGGGAAGCGAGTAAGGATTGTTGAATCATTCACAAGGGTACTGGAATCCTCTCGTCACTGACCTTAACATAGGTAAAATTGCCTTCGGTGACCTTGATTTGTTTTTCGGTCTCGTACCGTCGGTTCACCCAGGCTTCAATATGAACCGTCAGGGATGTTCGTCCGCGTTTTATCAGGTCGACGTAACAGGACAATATATCTCCATTGAATACAGGCAGTTTAAAGGTTATGGAATTAATAGCAATGGTAACGATCCTTCCTTTGGCAATCTTTTGCGCAAAAATACCTCCTGCAATGTCCATTTGTGATACCAGCCATCCCCCGAAAATATCCCCTGCAGGATTGGTGTCTTTCGGCATGGCCAGAACCTGGATGGTCAGTTCTCCTTTTGGTTCTTCTTTCATCGTATAATTTTATTTTATGATATACATCTTTTCGGGATATCCGTCAACCAGCCCGGCTTTTTCTCCATCAAAGATCATGTTGTCTTCCAATCCCATGTGGATGATTTTCCCCTCCCATTCAGGAATTGCACCCGAGACATTAAACTCTATGGCATAAGTAGTATTCGGATAGAGAGGGTGTTCACCGGTGCCCGGGAGCCATTCCTGGTTGTCTGTTCGTCCAATGGTCATTCCCGAGCCATGGCCAAAATAATTTACCGGATGGCTGTACATCGTGGGGTTCAACCCCTCTTCTTTCCCCCGTTCAAGAACATTCTTTAAAATTTCATTCCCTGATCTGCCACCCACCATCTCCTCCAGGATGATTTTCTGGAACCGCAAACCGTTAGCATAAAGATCCTTTAATCCCCGGGGGGCATCCGTTTCATCCAGTTTACACACATAGGCCAGGTGCTGCATATCAGTAGTCAAGCCCATATAACTTATTCCAACATCACAATGAAGCAGATCTCCACGATGAATGATGTCACCCATCCCATACATTTCGATGTTTTCCGGTGAACGGATAATATCCAGCGAAGGAAAAAACCAGTAATCCAATTTCATCTCTTTTATGCGTTCGCAGATCCACCACCGGACTTCATCCCGGGTGGTCACATCCGGAATAATCACTGCGGTCGAAAAGAATTCTTTTATCAATCCATGGGCAATTTCACAGCAGGTTTTAAAAAAGCTAACTTCCCAGGGAGTCCGTGTTTCAAACCATCCAATAACCACATTTTTGGCAGAGACAAGCCGTTCCTGGTATTTTCTGTCCAGAGCATTGAACAGTTTTTCATAATGGAAATGAGACAATCCGTTGGCATGGCTGAAATCATCGATAACGCTGTTATCATAGTTGATTCCGATTTTCACCGGATCGGCTTTTCGCACATAATCTGCCACTGCTTTGAATTGCCCTTCCGCTCCGCCGGATTGATCGGTAAAGATGCCCTCATACATATACCCTGATGCATATGGTCCATGCCAGGTGGCAGAAAGTTTCTTAAAACCATCTTTGCTATCATGAAAGATCAGGATCGATAGTCTTCGTGCACCATCTCCGGGCCATGTTGTTAATGTTCTGTATACAGGATCTTCAGTATATTCAAAACAGATCACGATCCACATGTCCAACCCTTCCCGGCGCATGATATCCGGTAAAATATTATTGAGCTTCCATTCCAGGTTCGTGTTATACAATCCGGTTTGTTTTTCCAGGGTCAGGATGGGTGGATAATTCTGAGATTGAATGGGTAAGAGAAGAGTGAATAAAAGTGATAAAACGATCGGGGTTTTCATGGTATATTCGATTTAACAAAGGTTATTATTTTTTCGACTTTCTGAACGAGGAAGGTATCAGGGTAAAATTGGTAATGCCGAATCTTCTGGCAAGCAACTCCAGTCCCAAAAGGGATACTGCACCTCCTGGAAGAATTGACACTGATGCAAAAACCGATAATCTTCCTACGTCTTTCAATTGTTCAATGGCTTTTTTTACCTCTTCTGCGGTGGGCGGGTCATCTCTTTCATTTAACCGTAATTTTTGATTCAGCATGCGAAAAAAAGCAATTCCCATAGCCCTGGTTTCATCTGCTTCTGTGTTCATCCCATCGATCGCCAGTGTGATCGATTTTTTAGCCCACTTTGCAAATCTTTTTGCTGATCTCAGCTGCTTTCTATCGATCCGGTCGCTGTAGTGAGGATTTTCAAAATAATCCGGTGGTTCTATCACTTGCATATCATAAGAAAAGTATTATTTAAATCAGATATTTATAGATAAGAACATTTTATTGCCGGGGGTTATAATCCAATGGCAATGCTTCGGCAATTTTTTCCCTTGCCCAGTAACCGTATACCATGACCGATCCGGGATCGTAAAGATAACCATCTTCGTGGAAAACAGTTCTGGCAGATAAGGGTTGAATCCAGGACTCCTGATACGGCTGAAGCTTATCAATGGTTCTCTGATATCCCTGTCCCCTCAGGTTGTCCGATTCATACACATACCGAACATGCAGGTAGGCAGAGCTGAAAAGCAACATATGCTCATATTCCATGGAGAGACTTCTCCTGGCAAGTTCGCTCTCCCCGGATAATTTCGGTTCGGGCTGATTTTTTTCCCGTTTCTGGTTGGCAAGAGGAATCATGGCATCTGTTTGGATGACCCTGAAGCCGTCTATGCCAAGAGAATGATTTGCCAGGGAAGTCAGGAAATGGCGGAATGAGCCATAATAGGCCTCTCTTCGATACCGCTTCCACCGCTGCTGCTCTTTCTCATTCTGGGGAATCAGCGGCTCAAATTTTTCCTGTCCAAGATAAAGATTCGAACCATCCTGTCTTAGTTCAAACTGCTTCAGAATATAATGTATACGATATCCCAGTGCCTGGTTTTCAATAACCAGCATTTCGTTCGCATTTGCACTTAAAACTTTCGATTCTTTGTCATAATGAAACCGTAAAACCTCCGGATTGATAATTTCACATGTCGATGCATTGGGTGTTGTTCCCAGGAAATTGTTCTTGAACTTCCGGTAGTTTGCTCTCCAGGTACTTTTGCTCTTTCTCTCCACCACCTCCACCATATCCAGTTCAACAACCGCAGGATTCATCTTGATATCCAGTTCTATCCAATCCTTATTGACAATTAATTTTTTTTCAAACATAGCATACCCCACAAAGGACACGACCAGCTGATGCTGCCCATAGGGGATAGCTTCTAACCGGTAGATCCCCTCCTCATCCGAGATGCAGCCCAGGGTTGAATTGGCAATAAATACCGTTGCATAAGGCAGGGGATTGCCCGTAATATCTGTTATTTTTCCTGTAATGACTGCCCTTTTCTGATCCTGAAACCACGATGTGGTAGGGTTAATATCCGCCTTTCCAGGATAGCCCTGAAAAGGGATGCACCCCAACAAAAACAGGATCATTGCATGGATTAGAATTCCGCGGGATGAGGAACTGTCCGTTCTTATGTTTCTAAAATATTCCACTGGCTTTTATGAACAGGATGACCTGATTCCCCGAATTTACAAGAAAATTGTTTATCTCCTCCATCCATTGTAGATTTGATTACAAAATGAATCGATCAGGAACGAAGAAAAATGGGGTATGCATTTGAGTGGAAACCGGAATTTTTTGAAGCAGTGGTATTGCTTGCTACGGTAATTGTTTGCCTGGTAGGGCATGGGGTTACCATACATTCCTCCTATGTATACAAGCTTTTTATACGAAAATTCGGAGAAGAAAGGGGAAAGATCCAGTATATATTCTTCTGGCGTTATTCCGGTTTGTTATTCTTCTTACTGATCCCTTTGACAGCAATTTACACCTTGCTATCGCAGGATGTTACACGATACGGTGTCGGGATAGTCAACCTGCCGCAATCCCTTATCTGGATTTTGGCACTGGGTGTACTGATTGTAATTTTTCAGGCTATATTCGCACGAAACCCGGTCAACCTGGTTCATTATCCTCAAATTCGTATTCCTGTCTGGACCGTTTCGCTGGTCATAAAAAACTCCCTGTTGTGGTTCGTCTACCTGCTTTCATACGAGTTCATGTTCCGGGGTTTTTTGTTGTTCGGAACAACGGATGCGTTGGGTGTATGGCCTGCGATACTGGTAAATACGGTGATTTACTCACTTGCTCATGTTACCAAAGGAGTCCGTGAAACCATCCTGGCTATTCCTTTCGGGATTTTGCTCTGCTACCTCACGC
Organism: uncultured Rikenellaceae bacterium; assembly: GCA_964612275.1. GTDB lineage: Bacteria > Bacteroidota > Bacteroidia > Bacteroidales > VadinHA17. The sequence continues at coordinate 2,843 of CAZTES010000177.1, read as the reverse complement.
TGAAAACGGGTACCATCTGGATTGCTGTTTGCCTCCACTTCATCCTTGCGGTTTCCAATGATATTTTTTCACTCCTTGCCCATCCGGAAATGAAAATCAAGCAATGATTCCCGTTTCAGGGAATTTGTTTATTTTTGTTCTGTTTTGGGGGCATTAGTTCAGTCCCGAAAAACAAGCGATTTCCAATCGCGTAAGTTTTTCGAGGATCCTCGAAACAAGAACGAAATCAAAGATTTCGATTGTTTCGGGATTGCCTGCCTGCCAGCCACAGGCTGGTGACCCGGCCGGCAGGGTTCAGTCCGTCCGCCAGTAGTCGGACACGGCCTGGCGGAGGACAGGCAGAAAACTTGGGACGTTAGCTCAGTTGGTTCAGAGCGCATGCTTGACAGGCATGAGGTCGACAGTTCGATTCTGTCACGTCCCACAAATCATATCATATTTATGGATTTTAAGTATTATGTTTATGTGCTCTACAGCAAAGAGCATGATAGATATTATACAGGAAGTTCTGCTGACCCACAAAAAAGAGTTCTCTCCCACAATGATCCTCGTAATAAAGGCTGGACAAGTAGATATGCTCCCTGGGAACTGATTTATACGCAGAAATTTGACAACAAAACTGATGCGCTTAAGAAAGAAAAATGGTTAAAGTCCGGAATTGGCAGGGAATTTATTCAGGAATTCCATTCAAACAAGCATTAGCTCAGTGGTTCAGTCCGCCGCAGGCGGATGACAGGCATGAGGTCGACAGTTCGATTCTGTCACGTCCCACAAATCATATCATA
>CAZTES010000177.1:0-1958 GCA_964612275.1 uncultured Rikenellaceae bacterium | reverse complement strand
CGCAGGCGGATGACAGGCATGAGGTCGACAGTTCGATTCTGTCACGTCCCACAAAATCATAATATGAAAAAGTAATCTTCATCCTTGTTTGGCAAATAGTTTCTACACATACGCCATTTATTCAAAAACCTACGATAAAATTTACATAGGATACTCAGCTGATCTTGAAAAACGTATTAATAGTCATAACTCCCCATTAAATCGAGGTTGGACCAGCAAGTTCAGGCCATGGAACCTCGTTCATAGTGAAGAATTTGAAACGAAGAAAGATGCTATGATCAGAGAAAAACAACTCAAAACTGCAAAAGGCCGTAAGTTCATCCGAAGCTTAATCAACTCCTGATATATTTTATCTATCCTCAGTTGGTTCAGTCCGCCAGCTGGCGGATGACAGGCAAGAGGTCACTGGTTCGAATCCAGTATGTCCCACAAACAGAAAAGACTGCCAAAGGTGGTCTTTTTTGTTTGTACGTATATTCTTGAGAGAACTTGTCGTTCGAACCGAGGAGCCTGCATTGCAGGCGACGAGCTCATGAACGATCCGCTTTAGCGGAGAGTGAATAATCCAGTATGTCCCACCTCCGCCCTCCGAAGCTTTATGCGAAGTAGGGCTTTTTAATTTATTGAGAACTCACCCAGCATTGTAAAAGCTTCTGCGAGCTTCGGTGGGCAAAGCCCACAAAATAAATCCACGGCGATCGCCGTGGATTTATCGTTAATCGTTAAACGTTATTTGTTAATAGTCGTATACCTTTTGTGTTATTAAATCCATTTAAATAATTGATTTTAAACTAATTATTCAAAATATTTGGCACTTACTATTAAGTAGGTGTCTGTCCCTATTTAATTGAAAATTTTTGCATTGCATGCAGTTATCCAGGGTATTGCAATGAATGCAAAAATATTGCAACTATGTTAAATGCTTGATTTTGAATAGATATTGTTGTAACTTGCGTGGTGTAATGATGAGTGATAAACTGCAATAATATAGTCTATTGCGTAATTTGGGCAACCATTTATAATAAACCGATACTAAAGGAGGAAGGATAAATGATATACAAATTTAAACCTTATACAATTGTGTTGGCATTATTATCAATTGCCTTTTTAATGTTTTTACAAAGTTGTACTGATGATGACACAGGAGATACTCCTGAATGGCAAACGGTTTTCTTTGATGATTTCAATAGAAGTGACGGTCCTGTTGGAAGCAACTATTCAGCACAAATAGAAAATGGTTCAGGAGCTTTTTCAATCTCAGATAATATGTTGCAGCTATCAGGAGGGATATACTACACAATTAGATATGTTAATGAGTTTACAAATGATGTGATTAGAGTTAGTATAAAATGTAGTACAACGTCCTCAACTTCAGACACCTATGGTTTTGCTGTATGTGCCAAAGGCACGGGGATTCAAGAATCTTATTGTGGTGCTGTTTGGATGGTTAAAGATACAGTCACCATTTTAAAAATGACCGAGCTTGGTTATCCTCCTCTTATATCTAAAGCTTATGATGTGCAAGAAAACAGATCATATTTACTAGAATTTACTGTCAATAAAGAAGACCTTACATTTATTTTGAAAGACTTGATAACCGGGATATCTAACACATGGAATGCTAAAGATACTGGTTCCCTTCTTACTGGAGGCTCAGTGAGTATAAACGGTATACAAGGGAATGGGGATGTGATTTACTTTGATGATTTCAAGATTGAAAAATACGAATAATTCATATAATGGTCTCTTAATCATTATAAAATTACGCGAGTCTTTAGAAAACTTTGTGTAAACGCCTAAATTCATATTTGGCACCTTTTTTCAAAAATAATCAAAAATTGCTGCAGGATCATGCCCCAGTTCCGGATAGGCATGGTCCATTTTTTTTCAATATTGCCAATGGCCAGGTAAATGGTTTTGTTAATGATCTTTCCATTATGCCGGATCTTGATGGATAT
>CAZTES010000176.1:0-7290 GCA_964612275.1 uncultured Rikenellaceae bacterium | reverse complement strand
AAGAAAAAGTGATACGATGACTGTGGGTAGTCCTTTCACACCAGGCAAGTCATCGCATCACTGTCATAAATAGGGACAGCTACCTATTTATTATTTTGCCAGGATCTTCCTTATTTATATGGTGAAAGAACACACGCTGGAGTGAAATAATGAAATGAATCATGCTGTTTTTCGCTATCTTTATACTTTAATTTCAAGTATTGACTTATGACTGAGATAACCGAAGACCAGAAACAGGCTGCGCGTTTTGCAAAAGCAATGAGTCACCCGGTACGAATGTATATCCTGGAACTGCTCTCAAACCAGACCTGCTGCTACAGCGTAGACCTCTCCGAAGTGCTGCCCATAGCAAAATCAACCCTTTCGCAACATTTGAAAGAGCTGAAAGAATCCGGACTTATCCAGGGTGAAATAGAACAACCGAAAATCAGGTATTGCCTGAACAGGGAGAACTGGGAAAAGGCACAAAAACTGTTCAAAAAAATAATGCGGATTTAAAAAATTTATTATTTTTGTTCGTATTTTTGCGAACAACGAACAAATGATCTGAAAAATGGAAATTAAAGTATTAGGAGTGGGGTGTCCAAAATGCAGAGCACTTGAAAAAGCGGTAATTAATAATCTTGCTGAATTGGATATCGCAGCAGAAGTAAGTAAAGTTGAAGATATCGATAAAATGATGGAGTACGGTATATTAAGAACTCCAGCATTAGTGATTAATGGCAAAGTTGCTGTTAGTGGCAGGATCCCCTCAGGAAAAGAATTAAAAGAATTATTAACCAAAAATAAATCCTCATGAAAAAGGAATTTCTGCTACTAATATCTGTGATATTCATATCACTTTCACCTTCATGCAATGCACAGCCTGATAATGGAGAAGTATCAGAAAGTCATTTAAATTCTGATGCGGTGGTAGTATATTATTTCCATTTTACCCAGAGATGTGTTACCTGCCGGGCCATCGAAGATGAAACAAGAAGAGCAATTGATGAACTCTATTCCAAGGCTCTGGATGAAGAAAAAATAACTTTCATCGCTTTAAATCTTGAGGAAGAGGATGGGAAGAAGATGGCAGAAAAATTGAATATCTCCGGACAGACTCTTCTTGTTGTGAAAGATGGGGAACGGGTGAATCTGACCAATGATGGATTTTTGTATGCCAGGACCAATCCGGAAAAATTAAGGGAAGCTCTTCAGAATGCTATAGGTGAACTTTAGATTGTCACATGAAGGATGGAAGAATCTCTGATTAATCTGCTGAACAACAGCTCAATTCCTATTTTGTCGGCCTTTATCCTTGGTTTGTTAACTGCTATAAGTCCCTGTCCGTTAGCCACAAATATTACTGCTATTGGTTTCATCGGAAAAGACCTTGAGAACAGGAACAGAGTTTTTTATAGTGGGCTGATTTATACTGTGGGTAGAGCGACATCCTATACAGCCCTTGCTTTGATTCTCTATCTTGGTGCTGACCAGCTTAAATTTTCAGGATTCTTTCAACAATATGGGGAAAAAATTATTGGACCTTTGCTTATAGTGATAGGTTTGGTGATGCTTGGAATAATCAAATTCAATTTCTTATCCACAGGAAGGCTAACCGAAAGATTTCAACAGAAAAACAGGAAAGGATATTTAGATGTATTGTTACTGGGCATTGTATTCGCTCTTGCATTTTGTCCTTATAGTGGAGTACTCTACTTTGGCATGCTAATTCCATTGACTATAACAAATGCATCTGGATTATACCTACCGATAATATATTCAATAGGCACTGGCATACCTGTAATCATCTTTGCATGGCTGATAGCCTATACAATATCAGGGGTTGGTGGCATATTCAACAAAATACGGACTTTTGAAACCTGGTTCAGGAAAGTTGTTGCTGTACTTTTTCTGGGTGTAGGCCTCTATTATACCATAAACATTTTTCTTTGATGATGGAGTGGAAAAAAGAAATAAAGATTTTTATCTGGCTGCTAGGGTTCTTTTTACTGGCATATTTTATGCCGGTTGAAACAGACCGCTTTAAGAATGCCGTATTCGAAGCGCTGGAATTGACAAAATGGTACGCACAGGAACATGTACTACTTTGCCTTGTTCCTGCATTTTTCATAGCCGGTGTCATTGCCGTTTTTGTTAGCCAGGGCTCAGTAATAAAATATTTTGGGGCCAAGGCAAAAAGATGGAAGGCATATCTAATCGCATCGGTATCAGGGACGATCCTTGCTGTATGCAGCTGTACAATACTTCCCCTGTTCTCCAGCATCCATAAACGCGGAGCCGGGCTCGGACCTGCCATTGCTTTCCTTTATTCCGGTCCAGCCATAAATATCCTGGCGATTATTCTTACGGCAAGAATCCTTGGGTTTGAGCTGGGAATTGCCCGCATCATCGGGGCGGTTGTCTTCAGTATCGTGATCGGTTTGATCATGTCTTTGATTTACAGGAAAGAGGAAAAAGAGCGAGCCGACCAGCATATGGATTTCCCGGAAATGCCTTCAGGCCGGCCCATGTGGCAGACATCGTTCCATTTTTTCGTGCTGGTTCTGATTCTGGTATTTGCCAACTGGGGCAAACCCGACTCCGGTGAAGGATTCTTCTTCTGGTTGTGGGCGAACAAATGGTATATCACTGCCGCTTTCGGTTTGTTCCTGGCATATTCCCTGATTAAGATTCTGAAAATTAATGTCTTCTATGTTTTTATGTCGTTATTGCTTGTCGCCGGCTCAGGATTGCTGTTCAGGGGGCAGCCAACTATTCCATTTGTCGTTGCCATTGTAACCCTGGTCATTATGACATTATTAACGGAAGGTCCACCCAGGGAATGGCTCTATGAAAGCTGGGGATTCACCAAACAAATCCTGCCATTATTGGGAGCCGGGGTTTTGATTGCAGGAATCCTGCTTGGGACAACCGATGGTGAAGGCCTTATCCCTGGTCAATGGGTTTCCTCTCTTGTCGGGGGGAATTCGCTTTTTTCAAACTTTTTTGCATCTATTTTTGGAGCATTTATGTACTTTGCAACGCTGACTGAAGTCCCTATTATTGAAGGGTTGCTCAAAAATGGAATGGGACAGGGTCCTGCCCTGGCATTGTTGTTGGCCGGACCCGCTCTCTCTTTACCCAATATGCTGGTTATACGAAGTGTTATTGGAACTCAAAAAACAATTGTATATATAATCCTGGTCTCAATCATGGCTACCCTATCCGGTTTAATCTATGGCTCTCTTGTTGGATAATATTATTCTATATCAGGCATGGGAGTAAGAAAGCCATTTGCGCACTGGAAAATGTAAATATTAAATAGCATGAAACCTGTAAGTAAGCGACTGTCATTCCTGGACCGGTATTTAACACTTTGGATTTTCCTGGCGATGTTTATCGGTGTTTTTTCAGGATTCTTTTTCCCGGATATTGCTTCTTTCTGGGACAAATTGAGTGTTGACACCACCAACATACCGATCGCCATCGGGTTGATTGTCATGATGTATCCTCCCCTGGCAAAGGTGCGGTATGAAGAGTTAAAGGATGTATTCAAAAATTTTAAGATTCTTTCCCTCTCCCTGGTTCAAAACTGGCTGATCGGTCCTGTCCTGATGTTTTTCCTGGCGATCCTGTTCTTGCAGGATTATCCGCATTATATGGCTGGTCTGATCCTGATCGGGTTGGCACGATGCATTGCAATGGTCATTGTATGGAATGAACTTGCAAAAGGGGATACGGAATACGCGGCAGGCCTGGTTGCGTTTAATTCCATTTTCCAGGTTTTGTTTTTCTCCTTTTATGCCTTTGTCTTTATCACGGTATTGCCCAAATGGTTCGGACTGCAATCCTTGCAGGTGGATATTACCATCGGGCAGATTGCCAAAAGTGTTTTCATTTACCTGGGAATTCCTTTTATCGCCGGATTTTTAACCCGTTTTATTCTCATTCGTTTAAAAAATAAGGAGTGGTACCACCAGCGGTTTATTCCAAAGATCAGCCCCCTGACGCTGATCGCCCTGCTGTTTACCATATTAGTCATGTTCTCCCTGAAAGGGGAGTACATCGTAAAGATCCCCCTGGATGTAGTCCGGATAGCTATTCCCCTGGTAATCTATTTCATTGTGATGTTTCTCGTCTCATTTTATATGGGGAAAAAGATCGGGGCTGATTATTCGAAAACTGCCACCATCTCCTTCACGGCTGCCAGCAATAACTTTGAGCTGGCAATTGCCGTGGCTGTGGCTGTCTTCGGGATAAATTCCGGTGAGGCGTTTGCTGCAGTGATCGGCCCCCTGGTGGAAGTGCCTGTCTTGATATCTCTTGTCAATGTTGCCTTGTGGTTTCAGAAGAAGTATTTCACAGGAGCCAGCCGGATCTGACGAATGGGATTTTACGTTTTTCTTAATCGGTCAGACCAGGTGTACCGCTACCGTCTGACCCATTTGGGGTCTGACGGATGGAACATGTGAATGAAGGTCTGGCAAATCTGCGGTCCATGGAATGCTTTCCTGCCAGATGGCAACGCAGTTGGACCGTTTTTTCAGCAGTTCCATTAATCCCCGGGTTGCAGTCGCTATCGCTCCCTTACCCGGGGCTATTGTTATTCAACTCCTATGGAGTTGCTTTTTCCTCCAATAATGAAGTAGTGTTACAATGATTCCCGTTAGGGACTGAAAGAGGAGTAATATCACCCAGACCGGGTTTCACGGTACCGTCTGACCCATTTTGGGGTCTGACGGATGGGGTTTTACGTTTTTCTTAATCAGTCAGACCAGGTTTACCGCTACCGTCTGACCCATTTTGGGGTCTGACGGATGGGGTTTTACGTTTCACCCTATCGGTCAGACGGCGCTAGCCGTAAGACCGTACGTTTAAGCCTGACTTTTATTCGTCACATCGGAGCTTAAAAGATCAGGGCAGAACCAACTCCTCTCTCGCTTCTCATCTCTCACTCACTTTTTTATTCTCCCTGTTTTATCGTAACTTATAGAAAATTTAACTTTTTGCCCTGATTTCAATGAAAAGGATTGTCCATCTGTTGGTTTTACTGCTGTCCTTTGTTTTAATTAACAATTGCAATAAAGAGGACGATTCTTACAAAAAGGATGTTCCTGAATTCATTTATGAATATTCAGATCAGGTTGTTAAATACGTGATCCATCTTTCCGGTTCGTGGATAACGGAATATTTTATTTACATCAACGATGATCTTACTCAGAGAACCATTTTCCAGGATAATGATACCAGCTTTGAATGCATCAGGAAAACCCCACTGAATGAAATAACCTACAAAAGAATTTTTTACAAAGGGGGAAATGGCTATGCGACCTATTGCATTGATACCGCTTTTTTATCCGGCTCGTACTATATAGCCAGGTTAGATTACGAATATGAAAATGACTTTGCAACAACCATAGCAATTGACTGGCAACGCACAGGCACCAATCCTGATTCAGGAGCGATTCTTATAACCCGTACAATTAATGATGGGAATATCAGCAGTAACAATACATCAGACGATGAATGGCCGGCTGGATGCACAGATTACTACAGTTATAATGAAACCCTCAACAGGGTAGATATCAGGAATTTTTCAAACGGGATAATCGGGAAATGGAGTAAAAACCTGGTCAGTCGGATCACCTGGAGAGCGGGTTGTCCTGCCGGTCCGTCCATGTCCGAGGCTTACAGTACATATCAATATGAACTGAGCCAGGATGGGTATGTCACAAAAATGACGGAGGTCTATACACCCAGTTATCATTTGTCATTATCTGAAGGAATAACAAGAACCGTTTCTACCACCCTGTATGAATACAGAATCCAGGAATAACCGGATGGACTTTATTTTGCAGGATTGTTATACCGTTGCCTGACGGTTGATGGATACTAATGAACGTTTGGCAAATATTCGGTCCATAGAACGCATTCCCCATAAAAAGCAATGCAGTTGGACCGATTTTGGAGATTGCTACCATCTACAATAATCGAACACCGATGGTATTCTCTCTTTGGTTTTATAAATCAATAATAGTATTCAAGGCCATCGGCCTTGGATTATTTTAGAATAGTTCTACCCAAGTTTCATCTAAACTCTATCGGAGTTTGATTAGATTCAGGGATCTTTTAGCCACGTAGTGACGACATGTCTTTAGAATATATTGTTTAATCCTCCTTCGCGTTCCGCTTCGGCGGACGAGAAGGTGTGGTTTAATTCCCCGGGGTTCTACCCCGGAAAGACGGGTCCAGGGTTCTACCCTGGGGTTTCATACCTTTGATTAAAAACACGGTCCAACTACAAACTTTCTTTCCAGGAAATCGTTTCATGGACCGGCAAATCCAGACGTTAACATGCAAAAAAGTGATACGATGACTGTGGGTAGTCCTTTCACACCAGGAAAGTCATCGTATCACTACCGCAAAAAGAGAATTTTAAATCTGTCCGGCGTATCAACTGATGACTGCTAAATTAACGAACCAGAGGTTCGTTTTACAGTGATGCAAAACCCTCTTCATTGCACTTTCACTGTTTTCTCTTCCGATTGCCACAGTCCGTGGTTTGTACAGAGCGCCATAGCGGTGAGGTTCATTGTGGTTGGTCCCGGGATGATATAGAAGTCCACCTCCGCGTTGGCGGGTTTATTTCCGAAGGCACCGGAGGTGAAGTGTGTTTCGGCAAGCAGGGTTTCGCGGTTCCAGAGCTGGACATAGCTAATGAAGTGGTTGGGTTCATCGGGGTGGGGGTACTGGTCACCCACTTTCACTTTCACTTTGAATTTTTCGCCCTCTCTGGCAGTTTCTTTGCATATCACATGGGGAGTATGGCGGTCGAAGTAATCTTTCCTGGATTCTTTTTCCTCTTTGCTGATATCGACCGGTTTAAAAATGCGGGGCATGGTTGTATGGTTTCGGTTAGCGGTTAAAAAATCGGATTTCTGCGTCAGATAATGCCTGCAGGCTGCAAAAGTAGCACAATAATTTTGAGAAAACGAATACAAACAGTACATTTGCATGCTTATATATTGCGGGGTGGAGCAGTGGCAGTCCCGAAAAAACATCCCATTGGGAATATTTTTTCGAGGATGCTCGAAAATCCAAGCAAATCTCCGTTGGATATTTGCAGATTTTCGGCACTCGTTGATAAAACATCGTTCTTTAGAGATACAAGCGTAACAATATACTGCGGGGTGGAGCAGTGGCAGCTCGTTGGGCTCATAACCCAAAGGTCGCAGGTTCGAGTCCTGCCCCCGCTACTACAAAAAGGCCTGACACAATGTGTTGGGCTTTTTTATTGCAAACAAGCTC
>CAZTES010000175.1:993-7313 GCA_964612275.1 uncultured Rikenellaceae bacterium | reverse complement strand
TAAACAGCCTGACCACCTGGCCACGTGTCATCCCCATGGCCATGTAGGTTCCGATCTCCTTCTGTCTCCTGAAAATGGAAAGCACCTGGGTATCAAATATTGCCAGCATGGCCAGGAGCATCAGGATAACATAGAAAATCGATCCTCCGACTTTCTTCATCCTGATCATGTCTCTCATATCCTGCAGGAGGTAATCATGGTTCCGAAGTATCCACCCACTTTCTTTCCCAGTCCAGGTATATTCCTGGTCCATAACAATGAGGGTGGCTTCACCAGGCATCTGTGTCATCTCCTGAAGCTTCTCAATCGGTATCCAGATCTGTCCGTTATCCACTGCAGGAACATCACATCGGAATACCTCTGCGATGAACAGTTCTGCAGCATCGAAGGTACCATTCACATCGCGCCACCGGACTGTAATATAATCTCCCTTGTTCAACTTGGCATCACGGGCCATACTTGTGCCTATTATGGCCGGGATTTCTTCGTATTCTTCCATCAGTATCTTCGTGGGCAGTTCGCTCACCTGTTGAGCCGGATCAATTCCCTTGAGCAGGATGCTCATGATCCGTCCCTGCGGGTAAATGGAAGCCTGGATTACCAGAATGGGTGCCATGTTGCCAATTTCAATTTCATTCATGAACGATTGAGGCAAGACCCTGTGACTCTCCTCCAGTGTAAAGGGATCATAAGGATCATAATTTTCTGTCCATATCTGTCCACCCCCTATTTCCCAGGCGATCATATCCCTCATGGCCATCTTGTTCCATCCATCAATTATCGCGTACTGCCAGATGATCAGGATCAGGATCAGAGCAAGTATAAAGACACTCAACCAGGTCCTCAGACCTGCACCAACGAGATTTCGTAAGGCTAATTTTATTGATGTCATGACGTTACTATTTTTATCTCAGAACATTCATTTTTTATCATCTTTAACTACCTGACCGTCTTCAAGCGTTATTTTTCGCTTCAGATACTGTATGACTTTATCATCATGCGTGGCAAAAATGAAGGTGGTCTTCAGCTCTTCATTCAGTTTTACCATGGTTTTCAGGATGTGGTGAGAATTGGCAGCATCCAGGTTTGCGGTTGGTTCATCCGCCAGAACAAGCTCCGGTCGTTTTACCATAGCCCTTGCAATGGCAACACGCTGGCATTCTCCTCCAGACAATTGAGCCGGTTTGGATTTGATTTTGTCCATCAGTCCGACCCATTCCAGTGCGTCCAGAACCGCTTGCCTCCGTTCGGACGAATCCTGTTTGAGCAGGAGCAACGGGAACTCAACGTTCTCGTAAACCGTGTACACCGGAAGAAGGTTGTAGGTCTGGAAAATGAATCCCATGTGGATTTTTCGCAGCATGGCTGCCTGTTTGTGGGAAAGCTGGCCAACCGATTTGCCCAGTACAGTCGCTGTGCCTTTAGTGGGTCCGTCGAGCGACCCAATGATGTTCAGAAGGGTGGTCTTACCCGAACCACTCGGCCCGACAACCCCTACAAATTCCCCTTTACCAAATGAAAGGTTAATATCACTCAGTGCTGTAAAGTGACCCTTCCCAACGGGATATTGCTTTACCAGGGATTCAATGTTAACAATGTTTGAATTCTCCATAACAACATATTTAATGATTAAATACGACCATCAATTGTACTCCTTTACCTGCAAAAAGATTCACCTCATCCATCCCCGGATAGACCTGGAAACGGTCAGGATTCCAGAATCCCATCAGGTAGAAGGTCCATCTGTCAAATGTCCATGAACAGTTTATGAAATTATAAAGGTCATTATTCTTCCAGTCATAAAAAAATATCGTGCTCAATCTGGTGATGATAGAAAGGGGATAATTCGCAGAGAAAGCCGAAAATGTCACACCATCTCCTTTGCCAACCCATTGATCTGAAACGCTGTACGTAAAAACTTCAGTCATTACGTTCAGTCCATTTCCCAGTCCGAAAGTATAATCAAGCCCAACCGTCAAAAACCGGTCAAAATTCCTGGTCAGGTACTTCGACTCGGAATGAATGATTGAACTTTCAAACCATAATCCAACACCAACATCGATCTTGCCATCCAGGGCGATTCGGTTTTCCGGGGCCAGGTCATGTATGCCGGAAGGTATGATCAGGGTATCATTCCTGATATCTACCGACCGATTGTGGTACGTCAGTCCTATTTCTCCAATACCAACCGGTACCTGAATGCGTCCGCCGAATTCAGGCCGGTTCTTTTCGGTACCAAATGCTTCCCAGCCTTTGGGTTCCTTATTGCCCATCAGACCCCAAATCCAGATATTGGCATTATTTAGGAAATAATATCGCATCAACAGGCCATAGGTTCCATCCGTCAGCTGCAACGGATCCCGGGGATCAATTCGGTCAAACCACATGAGCGGCCTGAGAAGGGTTGCCGATCCGAAATTGATCTTCTGAAGTCCGGCACGAATCTCAAACTGATCACCGGAAAACCTGAGCCACATTCTGTATGGCTTGATTTTACTATCGGCACTGATGCTGTCACCAGACCAGAAGGTGGTTGTTCCCCAGAGATTTGCCGAAAACTCAGCATCAATCCGAAAGCGTTCACCCACCGGATGATCAAGGGTCAGTCCAGGGATATACCTCCCACCAATCTGCCCATTCAGGGATTCGCTGTAGCTTATGGTACTCCATCCTGACAACATACCCTCAATATTGGACGACTGACAATACCCGTTAACGGTGTGCATAACCATGAGAATCACAATCCAGATCCGGTGATTTGTACCAGGTGCTTTCATCTTCGGTTCATAATTCCATAAAAGAAAAAGTTGACCAGCTCCATGATCACCTCCTGCGGATGGTCATACAGCTTTAACAATTCTTTATCCTTTGCAAGATCAAATATGTGGTTCAGAAAATAAAGGATGAATTCCGGTTTAATGTCTTTCCTGATATCCCCCTGTTTCTGAGCGTTCACATAATCTTTAAGGATCTCATTGAGTACCATGCCTGATTTTTCCTGAATGTAGGTAGCCAGCTCCGGTTCGTTTTGTACCAGGTAATCATCATAAAACGCATCACCGAACTCATTAATCCCTTCCATTTTCATCTGAATGGTCAGCCTCACCTTCTCTTCGAACGGCATATCGGTCCGTTGCATCACCTTTCTGTATTTTATCAGGTTCTCAGATATCATCAGGTCGATGATCTTTTTCACCAGTTCGAATTTGTTGCTGAAATGTTTATAAAAGGTCATTTTACTAACACTGGTTTCCCTGCAAATCTCTTCAACGGTGACCCTTTTTATCCCGTACCTGAAAAACAGATCCTTCCCGGTCTCGATAATCCGTATCTGCTTTTCATCCTCAGGGGGTTCAATGATATTTTGCATTATACGATATTTTATTTATTATACGTTTTTCGTATAAATATACATATTTTGTCTAATAATCCAAAAAAATTCTGATTTTTTTTTTACCAGCGACAGCTACCTTTTAAATAGGGACAGCTACCTTTTATTCTTGTCGCCAGGATCTTCCCCTTGGTGGTGCAGTTAATTTTCTTCCTATTTTCTCTTCAAGGTTCCTTATGAAGCGCTCATTTCCAGCAGGCCTGCCCCTTTTAGTACACTTTCTCAGGTTATTGATAACCGACTCTTTGGGATTCTCTGTTAAATATTCTTTCCAGTTATCAATTCTTTCTAAATATTTGGTATAATCTGCCAATAGCTCATTTTCTTGAACCTTTCCTGATAGATGAGATTTTGCACTTGACCAGTAATAGTCTTCGGCATATTTAACAATCCCAAATTTAACAGGATTATTCTCAACATATCTGACAACTTCATATAAATGGTCTTCATCCAGAGGACATGAGAAGTACCTATCCTGCCACAGATGTCCTCTCTTGCCCAACCTTTTATTAAAATATTGTGCATACTTCATGCTCACAATATTTAACATCTTACCCAGAGCATCTGATTCTGAAGGAACCAGAACAAGGTGAACATGATTGCTCATTAAACAATAAGCAAGAACCTCAATATTATATTCAAAACTATATTCCTTTAGTAGTGATAAATACTTGAATTTATCCTTATCACCAAGAAAAACATCTTGCTGGTAATTTCCTCTTTGAGTTACATGATGTGGTATGTTTGGAACAACAATTCTTGCAATCCGTGGCATAACTAACAGAAAAAATTTTACATATGATCAATAAGTTACGAAATTTTTTAAAAGGTAGCTGTCCCTATTTAACATAAGTTACGAAATTTTTTAAAAGGTAGCTGTCCCTATTTAAATACAGCACCTGCACACTACCCAAATTATCAAGATTGCACCCTTAATCCCCCAGGGAAGTTCCGAGGTTTCGTGCGCTGATTACCCAGGGATGGTCGGGCGGGACAAATTTAATTTTATTAACGATTTGTTCAAGGGGAACCGGCTCTGAATGGTCCCCGCGTGCAGCGATCATAACGCCATACTCACCCTTTTTAATGGAGCCGACACAGGCTGTTCCCAGTTGTGAAGCCAGCAGCCTGTCGGATGCTGTTGGAGCACCTCCACGCTGAAGGTATCCGAGGATGGTTAATCTGGATTCAAGACCGGTAAGTTCTTCCAGCTCGTCAGAGACCAGCAGGGTATTACCGGTATGTTGCGATTCAAGTTCTCTGAGTTTCGACTTCAGCTCATTCCGTTTTGTTTTATCCTTCTCACTATCCAGAGCCTTTTCTATCTTATCGCGGCTATTTGCAAATTCTCCTGAAACGGCTCCCTCAGCGATTGCTACAATACTGAAATTCTTGCCCCGTCGGCGGCGGGCAAGGATCGATTCTGCCACTTTGTTCACATCATAGGGTATTTCAGGAATCAGGATGGCATCGGCTCCACCGGCAACGCCGGCACCAAGAGCCAACCATCCGGCCCGGTGCCCCATGATTTCAACCACAATAATCCGATGATGGCTATGCGCTGTGCTGTGCAGTCGATCGATCGCTTCCACGGCAATGTGCAATGATGTATCGAATCCGAACGTAACATCTGTTCCATAAATATCGTTGTCAATGGTTTTGGGAAGGGTAATCACATTCAATCCTTTTTCGTGCAGTTTATAGGCATTTTTAGCGGTACCTCCTCCCCCGAGGCATACCAGCACATCCAGGTGATGTTTATGATAGTTCTCTACGATCACATTGGTCATATCCACCACTTTACCTCCGAGCAACATTTTATGGGGCTTGTCACGGCTTGTTCCCAGGATTGTTCCTCCGCGATTCAATATTCCGGAAAGTTGTCCATTATCCAGTCGTATAAACCGGTTTTCCATTAATCCACGGAAGCCGTCTTTGAATCCGATGACGGTCATCCCTTGTGAAACAGCTGTTTTGCCAATTCCCCGTATAGCCGCATTCAACCCGGGGCAATCGCCACCTGCGGTAAGCAAACCGATAGTTTTCTCCATGATATATTGAATTACAATGATTTAATTATTAAAAGCGCCAAATATTATGTTGTATTTAAAACCACACAGAGCGATCATTTCAAATATTATCAACAAAATTTGCTTTTTCAACGTTCTCTCATTCCAAGCGGTGCAGCCAAAAACCAGAGAAGGGTAGCACCGAGCATCATCCATTTAACCTGCTCAAGCGATAAATTACCAGAAAGAAACAGGACAGAAGGCAACACCAGGAGGACCAGGGACACCCCTCCAATAATTCCTGATATTTTCCGCAATCCATTTTTCATCGTTTCATGCCATTAAATACGCTCTTCTTTTCTGATATCCCCAGCTCAGGGTAATGTAAAGTACTGCTGCCACAAACCAACCCGGGAAGCTTACAAAGTAAATCTGTATGCCCGCAAATTTAACAAGGAACAGGCAGGTTGCAAGTGTAAGGAACCAGGTCAGTCCGGCTGCCCAGTTAAAATCTATCCGGTTTTTTTCCGCAAAGAAGGGCTGCAGATTAAACCGCTTCATCAGCCAGTAGTCAACGAAGATCACTGCTCCCATTGGCATAAGGAGCATACCGTAAAAGGCAACAAAATCGAGCAGCTTCATGGCAATTGCCGGGAACAGACCGGCACAGGTCGCAATCCCCCCCGTGATCAGGGTAATTTTAAAGAGGGATGAGCGCGGTGTGATTGCCTGAAACGCAAGGCCTGCCCTGTAGATGGTTGGATTGGCTGTGGTCCATCCTGCAACGATTACACACAGTAATCCGACATATCCTGCTGCCCTGAATGCCAGATGACCCGGTAAAACATCGATATCCACCGGATTCAGATGAAGCTGGTAGGCATACAATATAGAAGCAGATATCCAGGCCATGAAATGAC
>CAZTES010000175.1:0-983 GCA_964612275.1 uncultured Rikenellaceae bacterium | reverse complement strand
GGATCTCTTTGCATACCGGAAGACGGAAAGGTCGGACATCCCGATGTGCATAGCCATGTTACAAAACCAGGAAAAAAACAGGACGTGCCAGAAGGTAAATTTCACCTGCCCCGCAATGGGATCACCCCCTTTCCAGATCTGTGTCGTTGCCAGGGTCCACAAATCACCAGCGTTCTGAATCTGGTTACCATCGGCATCAATGAACTGTTTCAGTCCAATCAGTCCGAACGCAAGAAAAACCAGAACCATCCAGGGAGCTGCTATATTGGCAATCCTGGCAACGGTTTTATAACCATAAGCGGCTACTACAGAAATGACCGCACCCACAATGATGACGGCGATCACCCATCCCATACTGTTCGGGAAAATATCATTGAGCCCCGGCATCTTAAAATCAAACCAGACACCCAATGCCGTTGCCGACACTGTGATCATTGCACCGGCCAAAAAACAAAACATGATACCGTTCGCCAGATTGTAAAGGGTTACAAGATTCCTGCCGCAGATTTTTTCAAGTTGATAATAAAGGGTCAATCGCAACCGGGTTCCGATTGGGGCTGTCAGAAACATCCAGCTGAGAACCGCCAAAGCATTACCACACAACAACCCGACAATAAGATCAAATGCACCAACACCTGCGGCAACAAAGAGCGGACCGATCATCAGTTCCGTACCCGCGCAGTGCTCACCCGCATACATCCCGATAAAATGCCTGAATCCAAGAAGCGCCCGGTCAGGAATTCTTTGCTGTTCAAATTCCGATGATGAAGAAGTACTTTCTGAATAATCCTGATCTGTCACCCGATCACATCTATAACGTTAAACAGTCAAAATATAACCAAATATAGCAGTTATATCCTTTCATGGTTTTTTCTTATAAACAAAATCTGTCGTTGCATTTAAATTCTGTTCAAAGATTATTACCTTGTATGCAACAATCATTTTGACCCTGTTATGACAACTCCTGATTCATTAAAAAGTGC
>CAZTES010000174.1:0-7336 GCA_964612275.1 uncultured Rikenellaceae bacterium | reverse complement strand
AGGAAAAAATCCTTGCCGCCAAACGGGCAAACATTAAAGAGATCATCCTCTCATCTGAAAACAAAAAGGATATCAGTCAGATAAAAGATATCTATCTTAGTGGTTTGAAATTCCACTTTGTGGATGAGATCATGGAAGTACTGAATTATGCCTTGCTCAAGCAAAAAGTAATAAACAAACGAAAAACAGGAGTAAATAAAAAAAATATAACTGCCTGACCAAATAGTTTAATTAAATCGTTGCATTATGGGACATGGATTGTTTTGGGGATTGTTCTTCATCCTGATCGGATTGGCACTGATCATTAAGTTCGTGTTTGACCTGGATATACCCGTTCTGCGTATTGCCCTGGCTCTGTTCCTGATCCTTTTTGGAATCCGATTGCTGATCAGAAACCGGTGGGAATTTGGTCCCAGTGGTAATCCGCAAAATATCATTTTCAGAGAAACCACCATCCGGGGTAAAAACCTTTCCGAATCGGAATATAACGTGATTTTTGGACAGGCCGTGTTCGATCTGACAGATATCGATTCTACGAGCCTGCCTAAAACCCTCAAAATCAATACTATTTTCGGTTTCACAGTAGTGAAGGCAAAGGAAGATCTACCCTTGAAGATTTCAGGCGATGCAGTTTTTGCAGGAGCAAAACTTTCGGCAGGTAATGAAACCGTTTTCGGGGAGTTCTCCTATACGTCCCGGGCATATCATCCCGGGAAAGATCATCTCCAGCTGGAAACGGATGTGATATTTGCTGGATTTGAGCTGAAAACCGAGCAGTGACAAATCAGACTGAAAACTACCGTTAACCAATCGAATATATGGAAAAGATAGCAGTATTCCCCGGTTCTTTTGATCCCTTTACCATCGGACATGAGTCCATTGTGAAACGAGCCCTATCCCTGTTCGATAAGATCATTATTGCCGTCGGTTATAATGCCAATAAAAAAGGATTTTTCCCGTTAGAAAAAAGACTGTTATGGATAAGGGAAGTGTTTGAGGGAGAACCGAAGGTAACTGTGGATCATTATGGTGGTTTGACCATCGATTTTTGCCGGGAGGCAAATGCCCGTTTTATCCTCAGGGGAATACGAACATCTGCTGATTTTGAATATGAACGGGCAATAGCCCAGGTGAATAAACAAATGATGCCTGAGATCGACTCGGTATTTCTTCTGACCTACCCTGAATACACCCCGGTAACCTCTTCCCTGGTAAGAGATATCATTCTTCTTGGCGGAGATGCTTCGAAATTCTTACCGAACAGCCCGGATTTAAAAAAGTTCAGGATCGAAGATTTTACAGATAATGAATAGAGTGAACAGGGGATTATTAACACTTCTTTTTTTACAATTCATCTGTGCAGGGACCTTACGCTCCCAGGAGATCACCATCAGGGGTGCCGAACCGAAATACGCCGGCACAGAGATCACCTTTTACCGGTTTGCTGAGCGGATTGCTTATACCAGGGATGAACTGGGAAGCTGCATCGTCGATCCAAAGGGTGATTTCATGATCCGCTTCCATTCCGATTTTACAATCCAGGTATTTGCTGATCTTGGTAAATACAGGGTTTATCTTTTTGCTGAACCCGGGAATGAGTATACCGTGAAACTTCCCCCAAGAGCAGATAAAACAACGGCTGATCATTTAAATCCTTACTTCCGGCAGGAGATGGTTCACCTGGGTATTCCCAACCATCAGCCGGAAGAGTTAAATGGTAAAATTCAACGTTTCGATGCTGTCTTTACCCCCCTGTTTCGTAAATATGCATTCGAAGCTTACTTTCAAACCCATGTCCAGGATCTGGATTCCATCCTTCAGAATGTAAACGATTCATTCGGGAATGATCCCAATACCTATTTCCGGTGTTATGCACAGTACAAAAGTACCCTCCTGAAGGAGATGACATCGGGTAAAAGAAAACTAACTACCCCTCTTCCCGGTGATTATTCTACTGCAATGCTCTATCACAATCCGGCTTTTTTTGATTGGTTTCAACAGGTTTACCATAACTATTTCCAATACCTCAACCGGTTAAATCCGGACCACTACCCGCTTCATGAGATCATTGATGTGAAACGAAGTTATCCGATGCTGTTGGATCTGGTTAAGGGCACCGTAGCGTTTACCAATGATACCCTTGCCGAACTGATTATCTTGAAAGGGTTGTATGATGAGTACTTCTCCAAGGAGTTCTATGATGTGGCCCTCCTTGAAATACTGGATTCATTGATTGAAACTACTTCTCTTGGGGACCATGTTATGATGGCAGAGAAGATCAAACAGAGGTTAACACGCTTGCGGGTTGGTTACATTCCACCCGGTTTCAAACTACCAACTTTTAGTAACGATACCCTGACGCTGAATGCCCTGAAAGGGAAATACATCTACCTGAATTTTTGTACACCATTAACTCCTGTGTGCCGGAACCATTTTGATATGCTCAAATCGATACAGGAAAGATATGGGGAAGTGTTGGAGATGGTTACTGTTTCGGTGGATGAGGAGAACAGCCGCATGAAGGATCTGATTCAGGAGATGGATCTGTCCTGGACATTCCTGGATTCCCGCTTTCAATCGCAGATCGTTGTTGCGTATGATGTCAGGGCTTTCCCAACCTATTATCTGATTGACAAGCAGGGGCGCCTGCTTCTATCACCCGCCCCGGGTCCGGACAATGGCTTTGAACAACAATTTATTGAAATCGTTAATAAAAGAGGGGATCTAGATTTCTAATCCTGCCGCTATCACATCAGCTACAGATGGGAAAGTTTTCTGTATTATTTTCTCAGCCTCGTCCGGAGTAACCCATTTTATTTTTGTAATGTTTTCTCTCTTTTCCGGTATGAGCTTTTCTGCCGATGTGGTTCTCATTACATACCATTTTGTTTTTTTCAGGGCAGGCTTGCCCTTTAGCGGATAGGTATGGAAGGTAGTATGAAGGTGAGAAACTAATTTTAATGATCGAAGTCCAGACTCCTCCGAGACTTCACGTAGGGCAGCCTGCTTTATCGATTCTTTTTTATTTTTTTTTCCCTTTGGAAGATCCCAGACCCCCCTTCGCTTAATAATCAGAAACTCATCCAGTTCATTCCTGACAAATCCACCCCCTGCCTTGATGTATTTAAAATACCCTTTAAATTTTTTCCATAATTCCTTCAGATCCGAATGAACCAGGAGCATTGAGGGTATGCTTTCGTTTTTTTCAAATTTCCGAATGACCTGATAAAGTTGTTTCCTGCTATTGTATTTATAGAATAAGCCGTATTTTTGTTCCGGATTCTCAGGGACAGTATTACTGAGAACAACAAATCGGTCATTAAAATATATCTTGTACTGTTTGATCATGGAAAATAGCAGTGAAAAAATTAGCGAGTATTTGATGCAAATAAAAGCAATTAAATTAGAACCAGCAAACCCGTTTACCTGGGCCTCCGGGTGGAAATCGCCGATATATTGTGATAACCGGAAAACCCTTTCTTACCCTGTCATCCGTGACTTTATTACGAATGAGTTTGTACGGATCATAAACGAAAAATTTCCGGAAACCCAGGTCATTGCCGGTGTTGCAACCGGTGCCATTGCGCAGGGTGCACTGGTTGCTCATAAACTGAATTTGCCATTTGTCTATGTCCGGTCCAATCCTAAACAACACGGACTGGAGAATTTAATTGAAGGGGTGACCAACCCGGGCGAAAAGGTGGTGGTTGTGGAAGACCTGATATCAACCGGTGGAAGCAGCCTGAAAGCAGTTGAAGCCTTGAGAAAAGCAGAAATGGAGATGCAGGGAATGGTGGCGATCTTTACCTATGGATTCCCGGTTGCCGAAGAGAATTTTAAGCGTGCCGGATGTACATTGTATACATTGGGTAGCTATACTGTTTTAATTGACCAGGCTCTGAAAAAGGGGTATATTCAGGAGGAAGAGATTCAAACTTTGAAAAAATGGAGGGAAAACCCGGGGAACTGGAATGGATAGTAGATGGATGCCATGCCTGCGGCAGGCAGGAAGGATGATGGAAAGAGTTAAAAGTTGAAAAGTTGATCCGCCTTCGCTACCACCTTCGTCAAGACTACGGTGGTCAAAGAAAGCTATGGCGGACACAGTAAGTTGATAAGAAGGTTACGGGATACGGGTTACGAGATTTGAGTAGTGAGTAGTGAGAAATGAGTAGTGAGTTATGAGGGAGGTGCTTGAGAGACTGATTGACTAATTAACTAATTGACTGATTGAATGAAAGATAATGGAAGGAAGTAAATGCCTCAAATTCGCAATTCGCAACGTTTGAGCGAACAAGGTGAGCGAAAACCTCATGAACAGCTGGTGCGATTGATTAGCGGGTGTGAATAATTCGAAATTCAAAAACATGACTACTATCGAAAGCAGAATAGGAAAAATTGAGGAGAAGGATGAAACGATCTTTCAGTTTCTTTCCAGTTTCCGGAATTTGGAACACCTGGTTCCCCAGGATAAGATCACTGACTGGCAGGCCACCGAGGATAGTTGCCAGTTCACACTTACGGGAATCGGAGCGGTTGGACTGAAGATTGTTGAGAAAGAACCCCATAAAGTGATTAAATATTCGGGTGATAACCTGGCAACGGTTGACTTTAATCTTTGGATCCAGATGAAACAGGTTGATGAAAAGGATACCCGGGTGAAGATTACCTTCAAAGCCGAACTGAATCCTGTGCTGAACACCTTGGCAAAGAAACCGTTACAGGAATTTGTGAATATCCTGGTGGATAAATTGGAGCAGCATCAATTCTGAGGGATCATTTTATTTAAAAGTAATCCACCCGGATCTCAGGGATCCATGAAAAGACCGAGAGGGTATAACATCATTTACTAAAGAACATACTCTATCTCGCCGAATCTGAATTTCCGGATTTCTCCCTTGTCCGTCTCAAGGATCAATGCTCCAAATGGATCGATACCGGTAATTTTGGCAGAAAAAATATCCTTTCCGTGTCGATAAGAATAGAATGCATTGTACCTGAACAGGTTAGATAGATATTCCTGGTTTATTTCCTCCACTTTGTTCCCAATGAATTGAGTGTATCGCTTTTCCAGCTTTTCACAGAGGCGGTATAAAGTCTTTTCGAGATCATATGTACTTCCGGTAATTAGCCGCAAGGAGGTAGGATTGGGGGCATCACTGAGGAATTGCGTCTGATTTACATTCAGCCCGATACCGATGATGGAATGGTCGAACTCAGATCCGATGATGGCATTCTCAATGAGAATGCCTGCAATTTTGTCATTTTCCGCATAGATATCGTTTGGCCATTTTATGGTGGGATGATCAACTATTGAAGATAAGAAGTCGAAAATAGCAAGTGACGTCACCTTTGACAGCATGAATTGTGCTTCTACATCCAGGAAATGGGGGTATAAAACAACGGAAAAGGTAAGGTTTTTTCCCGCGTCACTTTCCCATAAATTTCCTGCATGCCCGCGACCTTTCGTTTGTTCATCAGTCCATATGATCGTTCCTTCAGTCAATACCTCTTTTTTTAATAACTCAAGGGCAAGGGTGTTGGTGGAGGGAATCCTCTTTTCCCTTATGATGTTCGTTCCAATCATGATCAATGGGCCCTGTTTTATGGTGTAATGAATTCCTGGACTGCCAAACTATATTCAATATTACAACTTTCGGGTTTAAAAAAATTAAAAAAGAGAATAAAATGGGTTTACTGGCACTCAAATTGTACCGTAAAGAAGGGTGCTATTAAATGCCGGAGATAATCCATTTTCGGGCGGAATAATTAAAAATTCATTACCTTTGTGCATATTTTTTCTCGATGCAAAAAACTGAAATTGTTGATACTGAACTTTTATTAGAAACAATTGTACAGGGAATTCAGAACAAGAAGGGAAGCGATATCGTTACAGTGGATTTAACCGTATTGGAGAACTCATTTTGTCAGTTTTTTGTTATTTGCCATGGAAATTCAAATATCCAGGTAAGTGCTATTGCAGAATCCGTTGAAGAGAGGGTTAGAGAAGATCTTCAGGAAAAAGTGTGGCACCGGGAAGGGCTGGAAAATGCACAATGGGTACTGCTTGATTATGGTGATGTTGTGGTACACATTTTTCAAAAAGAGTTCAGGGATTTTTATAACCTGGAAGAATTATGGGCAGATGCGAACATAAAACGCATTGAAGAGAATGGTTTAGGAGGGAAATAGAAATGGCAGAAAAAAAATTCAGTGGTAGCTCGGGGTCCAATTCAGACAATAAATCCGGGAAATCCGGAAAATCCGGGAAACCAAAATTCAATCCCTATTGGATTTATGGGGGGATTGCAGTTGCGATTCTAGCTATACAGTTGATTTATAGTGGTTCAGGAACAAAAAAGATCGACATGCTCCGGTTGGAGCAGGAGTTGATCCAGAGCAAAGACATCGCAAAAATTGTCGTGATCAATAAGGAGAGTGCAGAGATCTACCTGAACCCCGAAGCGGTTGCTTCCGATCGGTATCCGGATATTAAATCCAAAGGATTCGGTGGATTACCGGCTTCCGGTCCCCATTACGTATTGACCATCCCATCGGGAGATTACCTGGAAGAACGGTTGGAAGAAGCAGAAGCAAAGTACGGTTACGCAGAAAATGAACGGATCAATGTGAGTTATGAGAACAGGAAAAATATCCTTGGGGACCTCCTGGGATGGCTGATTCCATTAGCCCTTCTTGTCGTTGTCTGGATGTTCATTTTTCGCAGGATGAGTGGCGGAGCAGGTGGGGGTGGAGCAGGCAGTATATTCAGCGTGGGTAAATCAAAAGCGCAGATTTTCGATAAGGAATCCAACATTAAGATCGATTTTAAAGATGTTGCCGGATTGGAAGAGGCAAAAATGGAAGTGAGAGAGATTGTCGATTTTCTGAAAAAGCCGAAAAAATATACCGAACTGGGAGGGAAAATACCCAAAGGCGCCCTGCTGGTTGGGCCTCCGGGAACCGGAAAAACATTGCTGGCAAAAGCCGTTGCCGGAGAAGCCAATGTTCCTTTCTTTTCCATTTCAGGATCCGATTTTGTGGAGATGTTTGTCGGTGTCGGTGCATCCCGTGTCCGTGATCTTTTCAAACAGGCAAAAGAGAAAGCTCCCTGCATCGTGTTTATCGATGAAATCGATGCCGTAGGCCGGGCAAGAGGAAGAAATCCAAACTTTGGAGCCAATGATGAACGGGAAAATACATTGAACCAGTTGCTTACGGAAATGGATGGATTTGGGACCAACGTGGGAGTGATAATCCTGGCAGCAACCAACAGGGCAGATGTGCTGGATAGAGCCCTGCTGAGAGCCGGACGATTCGACCGCCAGATCCATGT
>CAZTES010000173.1:2573-7399 GCA_964612275.1 uncultured Rikenellaceae bacterium | reverse complement strand
TCATTTAGCTGGCAATACTCATCTGGATTCTTTTAGCCGCTTGATCTCATTGAAGTGACTGACAACAAGTTTTTCGTATCGTTCACGGGACGTTTTCCGGTATTCCTCGAATTCTTCCCTGATTTCATCCAAGTCCTTCCGGAGTTGAACGGTGATGCTACGGTTCCTGGAAAAAGTAATGAACAATAAGGTCAAAATTGCAATTAAAGCAATAATCACTGACCACATGATGGTATTGTAGTAGATTTTACTCATCGTGATACCAAGGAATGACAGGCTGTTTTTATTTTTAATGGCAAGAGCAAGATCATCTTTTGTTGTTTGGAGATCCCGGTTGAGGGAATCAATTTCAGCATTGCTTTCTGATAGCAGTCTGTCTAAATTATTGATATTCAGTTTGGCAGCCTCAAGGGAATCCATTGCATTGCTTCTCATCTTCTGGAATATATCCTCACGAATAGCCCTGTAATTCTCATATATCCTGGTTCGTTCGTGAATGTAATTGAGTTGGTTCCGCAGTGTCCCTGTATCCATCACTTCAGGCATGGTTACCTGACCGGTAGCAACAGGTATCCCCAAAAACAGTGACCCTGTAAAGATTAAAACGGCAACTTTTAATAAATAAATCGTTCTCATGGATCTGAATTTTTATTAACGGTTCATTCCCGATCATCATTTAAACGGGATAGCGCAAAGATAATTATTTGTAGGTGGTAATATATTTGCCAAGCGGTTTGTGCTGATCTTTCAGTAACAGAGTGAATGTAAAGAAATCATCTTGTACTACCGCCAGGGGGACGTGGATCCCACAAAACAATATTCATCTATCATATTTACCGGTTGGTTTATCATGGCAACTCGGGATAATATAAACAGCTCTTTGGATTTGTTATGGGATTGGGGTAATTTTATTTCAGAAAACCAAACAATTTTTGAAACATAAGGTAGAATAAAATATCTTAATCAGTAATTGGTAAACATATTTGAATTAAAGAATGACTGAAGAACAAATAAGACATTTAATTAATCAACCCGCTGGAGCTCATTTAGATTTTCTTTCTGTGGATAGAAGAAATGTTGTACCAAATTTATTCAGGACAATCTGTGCATTCCTGAATTCTGAAGGGGGCACGATTTTCATTGGTGTCTCACGAGATAAGGAGTATCAGTATTTAACATCGAGACAGATTGCTCATTTAAAAAGTGATACTTCAGAGAAATTGTTAAGGAATGCCTCATTTATGAAACCTCCCATTAGTTTACCAATGGAGGAAGCAGAGATAGATGGTCATCGGTTACTTTGGATTAAAGTAGAACGTAGTTCACAAGTGCATAAAACACAGGACCAAATCTATGACAGAAATGGCACAGAAAATAAATTGTTATTTGAGGAGCCTGATATTAATAGGATGTATGATCGCAAACGACAAACCTATTCGGAATCAGAGATTTTACCGTACCTTGAAAAATCTGATCTTGATCTAGGCCTGTTAGAAAAAGCTCGATCCTTAGCTTCAAAAGTTGATTCAACTCACAAATGGTTATCTATGACAGATGATGAAATACTGCGAGGATCTAATTTTTACCTTCGTGATTTTCGGACCGGAGAGGAAGGATTGACCCTAGCAGCAGCATTGCTTTTAGGCAAGGATAATACAATTAGCAACCTGATATCACACTATAAACTTGATATCATGGTAAGAAAGAAGAACCTTGATCGCTGGGATGACAGAAAAATACTCCGGACTAATTTAATTGATACACGAGATGCAGCGTTAACTTTTATGAAAAATCATTTACCAGAGGCGTTTTTTCAGGAACAGGATATTAGAAGAGATTTAAGGGATTTGATTTTTCGTGAGATTATCAGCAACGTAATCGTTCATCGCGAGTATCGAAATTCTCTTTCGACAGAAATTATCATTTATAAAGATCGTGTGGAAGCAACGAATCCAAACAGGGTGTTTTTTCGCGGACCCTTGGATTTGAATAATTTCAGTCCTTTACCCAAGAATCCGAACATTCGCAGGTTTTTTCGTGAATTAGGATGGTCAGATGAAGCAGGCTCAGGTGTTCGGAACGTTACAAAGTACTTAAAAATCTATGCTAATGGAGCAAAACCCGAATTTATTGAGGATCATGTTTTTAAAACAATTATTCCGCTACAGGCATATGTGCTCGGGGAACGTTTGTCCATTCTTACTGCGCTCCTTGAAATAGAGGACGAATTGTTGGGTGAATCCAGACTGGGTGAATTGAGAAATCTCCCGGTGAGTGATCTCCTTCATAATGTAAAAGATGATGAGGAATTCCTGAATGCTTTTATGGGAACCTTAGCTCAAAATGAGGGGAACCTTATAAATGTTAATTTCCTGAAAAACAGAGACATGGGAAATGATGAATTTAAATTGGAGGGAACCTTGAGTAAAAAAGGAGGGAACCTCCTTAAGAAAAAGGGGAGAGTATTGCTAAAGGTATTGATGGGTTTGATAACGGAAATGACACTTGAAGAAGCAATGGCATTCGCAGGTTTTGAAAATAAGGAAAGTTTTAGGGATAATTACATTAGAATATTACGGGATAATGATCTTGTTACGTTTACAAATCCGGCAAATCCTCACGATCCTAACCAAAAGTATGTGATGACTGAAAAGGGGAAAAAGCTGATTGGAGGAATGTTAATTTAGATTTTGGTTGGCGGGGGAAACTACTGACGAACTTTTGCCATAGGCATTGCTATGCGGGATGTCAGCACAGGTTCTCATCCCATAGTAGAAATAAAACTTTCCTCCCCCTATCCTGACGATCCGCCAACTGGCGGATGTCAGGATTTTCCCCCTCGGTGAGGGGGGCATAATATGTCACCATTAACTTATCAACTTTTAACTTATAACAAAGAAAGCCGGCAATTGCCGGCTTTCTTCGCTCCCCAGGTTGGACTCGAACCAACGACCCTCTGATTAACAGTCAGATGCTCTAACCAACTGAGCTACTGAGGAATATTTAAAGGACTATCAAACCATCAGATAATCTAACCCGGAAACTACCGGGATTTTCAACTTCGCTCCTGTTTTACCAGAATTTTTCAGAGTGTCGCAAAAATAACGGCTTTTCATCAATTAAACAATATATTTGTGATAATTTTTAAGGGATATTAGCTATCGGAAAACCCATGAATCGGCTTGTTGAGGGCGACGTAGACATTTAGACCTGTCAGACAACTAAAAGGCGTCAGATCGGTAATTCTTATATAATTAGATATGACTAAAATCCTGGGAATGGGCAATGCGCTGATGGATATACTGGTGCGCCTGGAATCCGATCAAACACTGAAAGCGTTTGCGTTGCCCAAAGGAAGCATGCAACTGGTGGATGCAGAGAGATCAAGGAAAATCCTCACCGGAATAGCTCATCATAAAACAGCGATCTCATCGGGAGGATCCGCGGCAAACACCATACATGGACTGGCAAAACTTGGAATAGACACCGGTTTTATCGGCACGATTGGTAATGATCATTGGGGAGATCTTTTCAGGAATGATATGGAGCAGTACCATATAGAGCCAATACTTTTTACCAGTGAAACAGAAACGGGAAGGGCGATTTCACTCATATCCCTGGACTCAGAACGGACCTTTGCAACCTATCTGGGAGCAGCTATTGAACTAGCTCCCGATCAGATTACAGCAGAACTCTTCCGGGATTTTTCCATGTTCTATATGGAAGGATACCTGGTTCAGAACCATGACCTGGTGCGGAAGGCATTTCAGCTGGCAAAGCAGGAAAAACTTCTCATTTCCCTCGATATGGCAAGCTATAATGTTGTTGAAGAGAACCTTGATTTCCTGAAGGAAATGGCTCAGCAGTATGTCGACATAATCTTTGCGAATGAGGAGGAGGCAAGAAGTTTTACCGGAAAATCAGCGGAAGAAGCATTGATCGATCTGTCAGAAATGTGCGAAATAGCGGTTGTTAAAACAGGAAGAACCGGCTCTCTCATAAAGCGGGGAAACGAAATTCATAAAGTTGGCATCGTTGAGGTGAATTGTGTGGATACAACTGGTGCGGGAGATCTTTATGCTGCAGGATTCCTTTACGGACTGGTCAATGGATTTTCATTAGAACGGTGTGGAGAAATCGGCGCCCTGTTATCCGGGAAAGTAATTGAAGTAATTGGCGCAAGAATGGAAGACACTCAGTGGGATATCATCCGGGATCATTTATCCTCAGAGTAGGAGGAGGAAAGAGATTTTCTCTGGTTAGCCGTTAAAACAAACCGTGAATTTCGGCATTGATCTTATCAATTACCTTACTCAGATCTTCTGTATTGTCCGGGAAGTTAAGATCATCCGCTTCAATGATTAACAATTTGCCAAGATTATAGGTTTCAATCCAGGCTTCATACCGTTCATTCAGCCTCTTCAGGTAGTCGAGCCGTATGGTCGCTTCATATTTTCTTCCCCGTTTCTGGATCTGGTTTACGAGCGTGGGGACCGTTGCACGAAGGTAGAGCAGCAGATCGGGAGGCTGGATCAGTGAACTCATCAGATTAAAAAGGGTGAAATAATTTTCAAAATCCCGGGTAGACATCAGTCCCATGGAGTGAAGGTTCGGCGCAAAAATGTATGCGTCCTCGTATATGGTTCTGTCCTGAATGACCGTTTTACCCTTTTTTCGGATTTCCAGGATCTGGTTAAAACGGCTGTTCAGAAAATAGATCTGCAAATTAAAGGACCACCGCTGCATGTCTTCATAGAAATCATTCAAATAAGGATTGTCTTCAACATCTTCATAGTGTGCTTCCCAGCCAAAATGTTTGGCTAACA
>CAZTES010000173.1:0-2473 GCA_964612275.1 uncultured Rikenellaceae bacterium | reverse complement strand
GGATTGTCTTCAACATCTTCATAGTGTGCTTCCCAGCCAAAATGTTTGGCTAACAGGCCGGTAAGCGTTGTCTTCCCGGATCCGATATTTCCAGCTATGGCAATGTGCATGATGAAAAATTATTTTGGTTCAAAGGGCAATTAAAAGTAAGAAATATTTTCAATGATCCCACAGGGTTTACGAAAATGTCATGGTATCATTGATCTTTTTTACCTCATCCAGGTACTGGCGGTCATTAGCAAGCCTGGGCACTTTGTTTTGTCCTCCGAGTTTGTTGTTTTCCCTGAACCATTGGTAAAACACCCCCGGTTTCATACTCAGGACCACTGGTTTATCCAGTGTAATATTTTTATATCGTTTTGCTTCATAGTCTGAGTTAATGGACATTAATGCCTGATCCAGCTCATTGGTGAACAGCTCCAGATCTGCAGGGAGTGTTTCAAATTCGATAAGCCATTCGTGACTTCCCTTCTGATCATCCATCATGTATATGGGGCCAGCGGTATATTCATTGATTACGGCACCCGTATTTTTACATGCTTTTTGAAGTGCCAGAGTGGCGTTATCGATAATGATCTCTTCTCCGAAAGCATTGATAAAATGTTTGGTACGACCGGTAATTTTAATCTTGTGTGGGAAAAGGGAAGTAAACGTGACCGTATCTCCAATCATGTATCTCCATAAGCCACCATTCGTAGAAATCACAATGGCATAGTTCCGGTCCTTTTCGATGTCTGCTATGGGAAGTACCGCGGGATTATCGGTATCGATTTCTTCCAGAGGGATGAATTCATAAAAAATACCGTAGTCAAGCATTAAGAGCATATCGTCACTCACCGGATCATCCTGGATACTGAAGAATCCCTCCGAGGCATTATAAACTTCCATATAGTTCATTTCATCCGACGGTATAATTTTCCGGAACTGTTCCCGGTAGGGGACAAAACTGACCCCGCCATGTGTGAACAGCTCAAGATTGGGCCAGATCTCAAGGAGGTGCTTTTTACCTGTAACGTTAAGAATGTGTTTGAGAAGAACCAGGTTCCACGAGGGAACGCCGGCGATGTTTGTAACATTCTCTTTTACCGTTGCTTTTGTGATCTCATCCAGCTTTTCTTCCCATTCTTCAATCAGGGCAATTTTTCTGGAGGGTGTCCGAATAAGATCGACCCAGAGGGGAATGTTTTCAAGCAGAATCGCAGAGAGATCCCCATAAAATGATGCATTGCTGAAATTGTTGATCTGTGTACTGCCGCCCAGGGTTAATCCCTTTCCCCGGAAAATCTTTGTATCCGGGAAATTAGCTGAATAGAGCACAAGCACATCCTTTCCGCCCCTGAAGTGACACTCCTCCAGTGCCTCACTGGTAACGGGGATGAATTTGCTTTTATCACTTGTTGTTCCTGAGGATTTTGCAAACCACTTTATTTCACCGGGCCAGAGAATGTTCTTTTCTCCATCCCGCAAGCGCTGGATAATGGGTTTAAGGTCATCATAGGTTTGAACGGGTAGCCTTTCCTGGAAAATAGTAACATCATTAATTGAGGCGAAATCATGTTTTTGTCCCCACGCTGTACCTTTTGCTTTTTGCAGTAACCTCATCAGTACCTCCTGTTGTACTTCAAAAGGATGGCTGCGGAACAGATCAATCTGCTTCATCCGTTTACTGTTCAGCCGGGTTATTATGGAAGGAAGAATAGGCATTGTCCTTTGGAAAATATGATGATTACAGCGTTTTATTTCAAAGATAAATATAATTAATGAAAGACTTCCTTTAAAATTTGAAGTGAATTCACCTTTCCGAAACCGCTGACATGAATCTGATAGTACTCGATTATTTTTTCCAGCAAATGGTATCGTTTTCCGGATGATATCTTCCATTCATTGAGATTGTTGGAGTTTAGCTGCAATGCATTGATCAGGTCGTTGCTCATATCGGGCCTCATGTAATCCGGATGAAAGGGAACTGCAGGAATAAACGTTCCGTTCCGAAGGTCAAAGATTGGGTTTTCCTTACTGTGTGATATCTCCGGATAGAACCCGAGGTATTTTGTAAGCTGAAGCAGGAACATGATGTGAAAATTGAAGGTACCGGTTTCTGTCATATCCAGAAGCTGAATGGTATGGAAGAGGAATTCAAAAAGCTCTTTGTTGCTCTCTTCTTCCCGGATCGATTTGTACAATACTTCAGCGATGAACAGGGCAAGGGTACTTTTGATAACCTGGTAAGGGATGGAGTTGAATGCAACCAGGTTTTTCATCTCCTTCACCCGTTGGATATCGCGGTTTGGTTGATAATATATATCCATTTCAACGATGAACAAGGGTTGTAGAATATTTACCTTTTCAGCTGTTCCTCTCCCCCTGACACGGTTTATCATGAAAGACCTCCGCCCGTAGTCTCGCGTGTATATAGTTGCAATGACACTGGATTCGGAGAATTTAATATGATGTAAAACAATTCCTTTCGTTT
>CAZTES010000172.1:0-7437 GCA_964612275.1 uncultured Rikenellaceae bacterium | reverse complement strand
ATAAAACTGATTGACCGGGAAACAGGTGATACAACCTATGAGTGGCTGAAGGAACTCAAAGGTTCGGTATCTGCTTTCTTCTGGCAGGCCATAGCCCGGATCTTCGGTTCGAATCTCAAGTGGGAGTTTGATGCACCGGGAGAAGACCGGCTGATTGATGAGATCATTCACATGATCGATGCGGGGATGATTTGATCTGTAAGATTTTCCGGAACCAAAATCGATTTCTATATTAAGACCTATTTAAACTATTTTCTCGTACCCTTTATGGAAATTATTTTCCAATAAAGGC
The DNA here is from genome assembly GCA_964612275.1 of uncultured Rikenellaceae bacterium. Taxonomy (GTDB): domain Bacteria; phylum Bacteroidota; class Bacteroidia; order Bacteroidales; family VadinHA17. Next base: position 7,145 of record CAZTES010000172.1, on the reverse strand, counting down.
TTCTCTCTGGAAAATAATTGTTAATCCGGAACAGAATCATTGCTTTTACTGGAAAATTGTTCCTTCTTATCGCACACTTACGGGTTTTTTTGCCGGGTTGCGCCAGACGCAGCCCTCCGAAACAGAAAGCCCGCCTTCGTCCGGTAAACCAGGACTATGGCGGGCGAAGTCGGGGTGAGAAGATTATTCCAGCAGTTTCATTATTGCCTTTACTAAATTATCTGCACCATTCCCAACCTGTGCAATCGTTGCATCCAGCATATAACAGGGTGTGGTTACAACTTTATTCTCCTCGTCCACAACCACCTCACCGTGATTGGTTTTGCTATGCGTGGCTCCCATACTTTCAACAGCACGAGTCGTTTCGGCATCCTGTCCTATCGTTATGTTGACATTTCCAAGGACCCTGGCGAGAACAACCGGAGAGATACAGAGGGCACCAATCGGTTTTCCGGCATCTTTCATCCCCAGAATGGCACTTTCAGCCTCTTTGTTTACCGAACATCCTGTACCGTCAAAGGCGAAGGTAGAGAGGTTTTTTGCAACACCGAAACCTCCCGGAAATATCAGGGCATCATACGCTTCCGGTTTGAATTCAGAAAGGGGTTTGATGTTCCCCCGTGCAATCCTCGCCGATTCAACAAGCACATTTCTCGATTCATTCATCTCTTCTCCGGTAAGGTGGTTAATCACATGATGTTGGTCAATATCCGGTGCGAAAACCTCGTATGTCCCACCATTCTTAACGATAGCGTACAGGGTAAAGGTAGCTTCGTGGATCTCCGATCCATCATATACACCACATCCGGCAAGTACAACAGCAAATTTCTTCATGTTACTGAGTTTTTCACGTTTAATATTTATCATACCAAGTTATTGATTTTTTCATAAATTCGGTAAGGATTTTTTCTTTTTTAAATGACTGTAAGATGAGAACCTTTGTCGCCATAAAAATTGATGTTAAGCCGGCATTGGAAGGGGCGATCCGCAGCTTGCAGGGAAATCTGCAGGGAGAGAGGATAAAGTGGGTCGATATCAGGAATCTACACCTTACTCTCTTTTTTCTGGGAGAGACACAGGAACCCCATATCGATCCTATCGTGGCAGGATTAAAAGGGGTCATGGATAAATCGGAACCATTGAACATGACCCTTTCAGGGTTGGGTCTGTTCCGGAATACCAGGGATCCCCGGGTAATCTGGATAGGAGTTGAGGATAATCCTGCATTACAGGAACTGCAATCCGGGATAGCGGATATACTGGTCGGTTTTGGTTACCGGAAAGAGAATCGTCCCTTCAAGCCTCATCTCACCATAGGCCGTCCCAAAACGATTCATGACAGGCAACAGCTGAGGGAGGAAATGGAGAAATACAAAAGCAAATTCCTGCAGGAATCGATCATACAGGAGGTGGTGTTTTATGAAAGCATACTGAAGGAGAGGGGGGCAGAATACCGGGTTATTGAAACCTTTCGCCTGAACCGGGATAAGCGGACCTAAACACCCCTGCCCTTGATGATTGTGATCAGGGTATAGATCATGATCTTGAAATCAACGTATAAGGACATGTTTTCAATATAAATAAGATCATATCTCATCCGTTCTATCATCTTATCTACGCTCTCGGCGTATCCGAATTTTACCTGCCCCCATGAGGTAATTCCGGGCTTCACTTTTTGAAGCTGCAGGTATTCGGGAGTCCTTTGCACAATTTGTTCAATGAAGAATTTTCGCTCCGGCCGGGGACCGACCAGTGACATTTCTCCTTTCAGAACATTGACGAAGTTGGGGATTTCATCGAACCGATGTTTGCGCATAAACCTGCCAAATGTCGTAATCCGGCTGTCCTCTTTGCTTGAAAGCTCCGGTCCGTTCTTCTCAGCATTGACCACCATCGTCCTGAACTTAAACAACCGGAAGGGTTTGCCGAGCCTGCCGATCCGTTCATGACTGTAAATAACAGGACCATTCGATGTACATTTTATTCCAATGACCAGTATCAGTATGAAGGGAGATAGAACAACCAGGGAAAGGATGGAGATCACTTTGTCAAGGATTTGCTTTAATGAGTATTGCCAGAACGGAATCAGGTCCGGCAATATTTCCAGCAGCGGAGTTCCGTAAAGGGAAGATATCTTTACCTTTCCGGTTAGCAGATCATAGGTGCTTGGGATTGCTTTTATCCGTATACTGGTTTGCGTTAATCGATTAATGATATTACCAACGGTATCCTGTTCTGAAGATTCGATGGCGATAATCACCTCCTCAATTCCATGCTTTTTGATAATACCGGTTACTTCATCAATCGACCCAAGGTTTTCAATATAATTGCCTGCCAGGTTCTCAGATTCGTGGTTTACGTTTACATAACCAATGATCCTGTTACCGGCAGATTTCTTCCGGGCATTCAGATCATTGATGATCCTGACAGCCCGGCCATTACCCCCGATGATCAGTGTGTTAAAACCGATCAACCCACGCTGTATTTTAGATACAGTCAGTGAGGTAAGGATGAGCCGCGGAATAGACGTTAGTACAAAATGAACCGTAAAAAGAACCAATAATGAAGTATAGTAATCGGTATACGTAATAATGGTATCATCAAGCAGAAGAGCAAAAAAGATGACAACAACACCAATCAGGGTGATGAAAAAGGTGTGCCCAAGATCCAGTAACCGTGATTTCCGGAAGATGTTGTTATAGAATCCGGTGAAGGTATATAACATGATCCAGCAAATCGGAATGATGGTTATGCCGATGAAATACTTGACCCCCAACTCAATGGGAATCGGGATACCGAACTTTTCGGATTCAAAATAGATTTTCCTGAAGATGTAGAACAGGGTCCATGAAGTAGCTGCTGATAAAAGATCAAATATCACATACTTGAAGACCTGGTGCTTCTTGTTCATTTAGCTTTTGGTATTATTTATTTCCCCTGTTCAGGATGACTCTGCGCCTCAGTTAAACATCAAACCATGTACATCAATAACTGAAAATCGGACAGAATATTTTTTTCAGGGATAACTTTTTATCAAGAGAAAAGTAAACACCCGCGAAGAGGGAGCAGGATCATACTTTCTTCGTTATTTTTTCCATCAGCTCAAGCATGATTTTCACAGCAAAATATGCCTCTTCCATGTCAACCAGTGGAGTAGCTTGATCGACTATTGCATCCTTGAAAACAGTCAGTTCTTTTAACCGATCTTCCGGTGGAGGGTTAATTTTATTCGCTTCAACAGGTGTATTTCTCGATTTTTTTTCTCCTGCAGGTTGACCGTTATATTTTGGATGGCGTATTTGGTATCTTGTTAACAGTCCATGAATAAAGTCCATAAAAAACCACTCTTCCTGCTGGAATAGTGTACAATCCATTCCTGTTGATTTGGCGAACCGGTTACAGGTAATGGTTACCACACATCCGTTGTCAAATTCAAGGCGTGCATTGATCAGGTCTGTGACATCCCGGATCAGCCGTATTCCGGTTGCATTTATCCGTTGAACATTTGATTTGATAAGGTGTAATGCAAGATCAATATCCCTGACCAGAGCGGCTTTCAGGGATTCTTCGTCCACCTCACCCTCAACAGGATCATAATGCCGCCTTATTTCCATATACATGGGTTTTTTAATGAAAGGGATGAGTGCCATTAAAACCGGATGCAATCGTTCATGGTTACTGACCTGCAGAATGACATTTGCTTCCCTTGCAAGCTTATTCAGGTGATTGATCTTTTCAAGTGGCAGGGCTACCGGGTAATGTACCAGCAGATGTTTTGAGTGGGTAAGAAGCCGGGTAAGCAGATCAAAATGGTGGTCTGCGGAAAGTTGAAAATCAATAGCATCACAGGAAAATATCAGGGCATCGGGCGTAGTGAACAGGGAGATATTGTACCGTTCTGAAATTTGTTTTGCCTTACTGTAATCAGGATCATAAACTCCCATTAATTCAAATCCCGGAATCCCGGTTATCGCTTGAATGTGTCGTTCCCCTTTGTTACTGGCGCCAAAGACTCCGACTCTTACCATTTGTGGCTGATTTTCTGCAAACTTATCGTTTTTTCAAAAAAGAATTTTCTTTTTAATTCGAACTTATTAACGTTTTTTTGTTGATAACATTACTTTTGTGTTGTTATAATAATGAAGGCATGGAGGACACGTTCAGGCATAAGGGATTAAGGAAAAAACTGGTTGAGGAGGTGCGCAGTAAGGGGATCAGGGATGAGCGGGTACTGGATGCACTGAACAGGGTTCCGCGGCATCTTTTTATGGATTCCGGATTCATCAATTTTGCTTACAAAGACCAGGCATTTCCAATAGGTTCCGGACAAACCATATCCCAACCCTACACGGTAGCTTTTCAGACCGAATTGTTAGCGGTAAAACCGCGTGATAAAGTGCTTGAAATTGGTACAGGTTCAGGATATCAGGCAGCAATCCTTCTGGAGATGGGAGCGAAGGTCTATACCATTGAAAGACAAAAAAAATTGTACCTCAAAGCCCAGGAATTACTGCCTGAAATCGGATACAAACCCCAGTTTTTTTTCGGAGATGGCTATGAAGGTCAACCGGCGTATGGTCCCTATGATAAGATATTGATAACAGCAGCAGCTTCCAGCATCCCCGAAAAGCTGCTGGAACAGTTGAAAACCGGAGGGCGGTTAGTCCTTCCGCTGGGAAGTTCCAGAACACAGGTTATGACACTGGTGGTAAAAGAAGCGGAGGGGCAAGACCAAAAATCATCCCATGGCTACTTCGTGTTCGTCCCCCTGCTGGGAGGAACAGAAAATAATGGATAATCATAATGATATCGGTCAAAACATTCGTATTTAACCCTTTCCAGGAAAATACCTACCTTTTATATGATCAGAGCGGGGAATGCATTGTGATCGATGCGGGCAACTATCTGCCGGAAGAGGACAAACAACTGTACCGGTTTCTGAAGGAAAAATCGCTGCGTCCTGTTCACCTGATCAATACACATGGACACATAGATCATATATTGGGTAATTCCTGGTTCCTGAAGGAATATGGATTAAAAACCGAAATGCACCGTTCCGATGAACCACTGGTAAGCGGAGCAAAAGAATATGGTCAGATCTTTGAAATAGAAATGGATACTCCTCCCCCGGTGGGTAACTATCTTCGTGAGGGAGACCGGATCGGGTTTGGTAATTCCTCGGTAACCTGTATCCATATCCCCGGGCATTCTCCCGGCAGCCTTGTATTCTATAACAACGAACAGGCATTTGTCATAGTCGGTGATGTCCTTTTCCAGGGAAGCATCGGGAGGACGGATCTGCCAGGAGGGGATTATACAACACTGATGAATGGCATTTCAGAAAAATTATTGATCCTCGATGACAACGTGGTGGTCTATCCCGGACATGGATCGCAAACAACCATTGGCAATGAGAAGAGATTCAATCCGTTTTTATCATAAACATTTCAGTTAATCCGCCAGCCCTGCATGCTGGCAGGCAAATGACGGATGGTTTAAGAACATATTCAAAGAAGACAAATCGCATTTTTTTATCAGAATCTTTCTGCTATTTTTAACCCTTTGCATCTTAAACATACTACCCATGTCACAAGATCGTTTCGTTAATCGCCATAATGGTCCGGCAAAGAAAGATATTCATGCCATGTTGGAGAGGATTGGGGTTGATTCGCTCGACGAATTGATCGGGAAGACAGTTCCTGAATCCATCTTGCTTAAAGAATTACTGGATCTTCCGGACGGAATCAGTGAGTTTGAATACATCAATCGCATCAGGAGGATTGCAGCAAAAAACAGGCTGTTCAAAACCTACATTGGTATGGGGTTTTACGGGACTATCCTGCCTGCCGTCATCCAGCGGAATATCCTTGAAAATCCAGCCTGGTATACTTCATATACTCCCTATCAGGCGGAGATATCACAGGGCCGGCTGGAAGCATTGTTGAATTTTCAAACCATGGTAGCTGATCTTACCGGAATGGAAATTGCAAATGCTTCCCTGCTGGACGAAGCTACGGCAGCTGCTGAAGCCATGATCATGCTGTTTAATACCCGGTCAAGGAGTGTTGTGAAAGAGAACCGGAATAAGTTTTTTGTTGACGGGAACATCTTTCCACAAACCCTTGATCTTCTCAAAACACGTTCGGAACCGCTGGGGATTGAATTGATTACCGGGGATTTCAGGGAATTTCGTTTCGACACCCCGGTTTTTGGCCTACTGGTTCAATACCCGAATGCAGAGGGGGAGATCGTGGATTATTCATCATTTGCTCAACTGGCTCAGGAGAAGGAAACTCCGTTAGTGGTTGTAGCAGACATTATGAGCCTTGCTATTCTTACACCCCCCGGAGAATGGAATGCCGATGTAGTGGTTGGTTCCACCCAGCGATTTGGTATTCCCATGGGATACGGGGGACCACACGCTGCTTATTTTGCTGCCCGTGAAAAGTACAAGAGGAGTTTGCCGGGAAGAATTATCGGGGTTTCAATTGATTCGCATGGCAATAAAGCGCTGCGAATGGCATTGCAAACCAGGGAACAACACATAAAAAGAGAACGAGCCACATCCAATATCTGTACAGCCCAGGCTTTGCTGGCAACCATGGCAGGCATGTATGCCGTATACCACGGACCGGAAGGAATCAGGAACATTGCGTTCACCATACACCAGTCGGCAGGAATATTGTCGGATAAATTGAATGAACTCGGGTATAAACAGGTCAATAGCAACTATTTTGATACAATACGAGTCGAATTACCCGGAGAGCTATCCTTGTCCACCCTCAGGCAAACAGCAGAACAAAAAGGGCTGAATCTCAGGTATATTGGTGATCATAATGTTGCGATCAGCCTGGATGAAACCGTCGTTGCTGAAGATATCAATCAGATCATTGAACTTTTTGCAACGGCAATGAATAAAACGTATGATCCCATTGAAGCAATACCCGAATACACTTACTTTGATGCTGCTTTTAAACGCCAGTCAGGTTATCTGGAACAGCGGACGTTTAACAACTACCATTCGGAAACGGAGATGATGCGGTATATTAAAAAACTTGAAAGAAGAGATTTTTCCCTTACTCATTCCATGATTTCGCTGGGGTCCTGTACCATGAAGCTGAATGCCGCCACGGAGATGTTTGCCT
>CAZTES010000171.1:0-7462 GCA_964612275.1 uncultured Rikenellaceae bacterium | reverse complement strand
CTTAAAAGTAAGGGATACACTATTGAGAAGATATAAGAGCTGGAGTAGTTAATAATTTTAAAGTTTTAAATACTAACTCTGAATTACAAGAGTTTGTCAAGCAAGAATTCAATTGGCTAAAGCTTATGTCTAATTTATTTCAATTGAAATATTTGAGCTTATAAGTTGCTTGCCAGTCACATAATAATATAACAATGTTTAATCACTCTTGCATTGCAAAAGTGATCAAACTGTAAATTGTCAAAGAGATTGGGACAAAACAGGATTTAAGAATAAGGTGTGAATTGGTAAATAATCCTCCCCCAAACAACTCAGAATACCACCTCTCCTGTAGCGAAAAACAAACAAAGGGACGATTATTATAGTTGATCAAACAGCTTGAAGTTGCGAACTGACCATTATATACTTGAAAAAAACTATCAGAATTACTAGTGCAAATATCGGAAATGCTAAGCCATCAATCCTGGATGTGTTGGATAAACAGAGGCAGGGCAACCGGGACTGCATCTCAGGAATACTCCTCCTACTCCGGTTGTTGGTTTTCGGATCGGGTTACCTCGTCCCATTTTTTTAGGGCATAGCTGTTTCCCCAGTCCGGTGATATCTCATCTTCCGGTTTGAACGATGCGAAGCACCGGATTGCCTTCTCCAGGAGGGGAAGGGCCTTTTCTTTGCCTCCTCCCATAAAGGGCGGGATGTTTAACAACTGTACCGAGTGCCACAAATAACTACGTGGGTTTTCAGGGTTCAGGCTGGATGCCCTTTTAAACATCTCAATGCATTTTGAATTGTATTTCATCCCTCTTATCATAGGTTCAATGTTCATAAAAGCCTGTAAAATAAATCCTTTCAGAACATAGATCTCCGAATTGTCCGGGCAAATGGTATCTGCCTTTGAAATAAGCTCGTCCGCCCTGCCGACGTAATTATCTCTTTGGTTTCCGTCGCCGGTTAAAAAACTTATCTGTACATAGCAGTAACTGCAGTAATAGAAGGGGAGCCATTGATCCGGCCTGGCATTCGCGATCCTTTCAAAGGTATTCGCGGCGTATTGATAATCCCCGATGCTATTGGCATGGTTCATATCCCGGATCGTCTCTTTCATGGCAGGCAGATAGGGATCCGTTTGCGACAGGGTGCAAATGTGTATTGTCAGCAGAAGAATAGAATGAACGGGCCTTCTCATGGTTAACGGTTTAGTAGGTTGATACAAAACATCCCAGGAAAAACGATCGTTTGGATACCGGTTTTACGGCTATACGGCTGCTGCCGTCGTGAAGGTAGTTGTAGCCGAATACGTGGTCTCTTCCCAGGGCATTGCGCAGGGACAGATAGATTACCGTTCTCCTTCGGAATAACCGGGTTATCCAGCTCAGGTTCAGGTTCAGGTTGTGGTAATCGTTGGTCTTATTGGAATGAAACTCCTCCTCCGGTCTGAGTGGATTGTAGTAAGGTCTGCCCGAAGAGTAGGTGTAAGTGAATCCTGCCATGGAGTGAATGAATTCCACCCAGTGCTTATATACCACATGGAGATTATGCTTTGCTGCAAAAGCGGGTGTTGCCTCCACAGGGAAATCCCTGTAATCCCTTTTCGTATCAAGGAAGGAGTAGGAGATCCAGTAATCTGCCCCGGGAATGGTTTTCCTGTCCCTCCAGAAGAGATCTGCTCCCCGTGCATACCCGTTGCCGTCGTTTGTAAATACTGCATCGTCCGGGGTATTCTTCACCAGGTTATCGTATTCTTTATTAAAAAGTTCCGCGCGAAAGGTCCTCTGGTTTTTGTTCCACTGGTAATTGATTATATAGTGAGTGGCATATTCAAATTGATACCTGTTGTGGCTATAATACAGGTACTCTGTTTCGGGTTCCTGGTAAAAGATACCGGTGGCGAAAGAGAGCTGTCCGTTCCGGCCGGTCTTCACTGCAACAGATATCCGGGGAGCCAGGTTGGATCTTTCCAGGCAGCCGGAATGTTCATACCGCAACCCGATCCTGGCCGCGATCCTGTCTGAAAAAGTCAGGTCCGATTCCATGAAACCAGCAACAAATGGGTCCCTGATGTTCCCGGAAAGATTATACATGAAACCGTCGATATTCAACTGCTGTAGCTCTATCCCCGATTTAATTGTGAGCCACGACAAACGATTGTTGGTCAGGATGATCTTGGATTGCAACAGTCTCTCTTTTTCCGACATATTCACGGAGTCGAGGGTGGCACGATCGTCATCGTCCGACCAGGAGAGCCCGGCAAAAAGCGACCAGTTGTCATCACGAAAGTACTCCTTGTAGGAGAGGTTTAAATAATAATTTCTGTTTTCCAGCTCAAAGGGCATCGTTTTTCCCGCGGTGGAGAGGTCTTCAACTCCGACGTTCATCCGGGTGGCCGACAGATCTGCGTAAGCTTTAACTATCCCTTTATCTGATATCCTTTGTCTGAAGATCAGCTTGCCGCTCACATTTTCCGGCGATTCGTTGTACCTGTCGATCCGGAAAAGATCGTGGTAGGGGCCCATGTTGTTGTAGTTCAGCTCGGAATGGAGGGATGTCTCCTTCCACCTGTGGGTATAAAAAAACCTGCCGCCATAAAAGTGAATTCCTCCTCCTGTATTGGTCGAATCGGCCAGCCCTTTGCTTTTCAGGACCAGTACTGAGGAAAGCGCCTGGCCGTATTGCGCCGAATATCCCCCGGTACTGAACAGGGTACCACTGAACATAAACGGATCGAACCTACCGCGTTGTTTAATATCCGGCACAGGGCTGTAGTATGGATTCCGGACAACCATCTCATCTATGATCACCTTCGTCTCATTCCCCGAACCCCCTCTTACAAACAACCCGGTGGACTCCCCGGTAACCTGTGTGCCGGGCAGGGTGGAAACGGCTCCCGAAATATCCCCCAGGGCCCCGGCGGTGGAACCGATGTCCGTTGCCCTCAGTATTACCGTACGCTTTTCGTCACTCGCTTCAAACGAACCTGCGGTAACATAGACTGTAGAGATATTGTTTATTACAGGTGTAAGGGTAAAATCAAGGTGTATAGAGTCCGAACCTATGGTAACTTCCTTTTCAACAGCATGATATCCGAGACAGCTTACGTATAGTACCCCGTCTCCCTTTACAGATGTCTTAAAGAGGTAGTACCCCTTCGGATCGGAGGAGGATCCGTCAAAACTTTCCTTTATGGAGATATTGACCCAGGGAACCGGCTCTCCCTTCCTTGTGGTTACCGATCCGTAAATTACAGTCTGAGGCATGCATGAAACGGCCGGCAGAAACAAAAAGAGGAATACGGTGACAATCGGCTTCATCCTGTGCTGTTTTCTGAATATTACCCGGTAAAGGTAGAGTGGAGTGGCACAAACGACGAAAAGATCCGGATGACCGTGGAAAAGGGGAGGGCGAACAGGGAAAAACGGGAGATGAGTTACCGGTTTAGCCAGGATTTCAACTCCATGGACCGGGCATGTCCCAGGATGATCTCATCCAGCGGAGCAGGAGTAAGAACGACCTTCATCCTGCTTTTTGACAGGGTAACTAGTTCCGCAATGGAATGGATGTTTACAATGAATTTCCGGTTGATCCTGAAGAACCGTTCCGGGTCTGTCAGATTTACTAACTGACCAAGGGTGTAATCGATATCGTAGTCGCGATTCGAAAAGGTTTTGATATAAACCCCCTTCTCCATGGCATAGAAGTAAGCAATATCCTCTTCACGGACGATCTTTATCTTTGATCCAACCTGGACGGTGAAATGCTTTTTGTACGAGTCCGGGATCCCTTCTCTGGTCTTCTCTCCGTCGCCTCTTTTACTGCTTTCCCCGGTCCGTGTACTGTATCCTTCGGGTCTGCCGGATGCCGGGGTTTCCGGATCCGGGGCGGAGAGATCGCGGTTCACCGCCTCCCCTTCCCGGACGCTTCTCAGCTCTTTCAGGGAACTTTTCCAGTTAAAGAAAAGGTAGATCCCCTCGTGTATGGAGGTGATCATGAAGGTACAGAGCAATACGATCAGGTGGATCCCTTTCATTTCAGACCAGTATCCGGGCCCTGTAGAGCCGAACAGTCTGTTCACCAGGAAGATGGAAAATACGACGATCGCCGTCAGGAAGACAAAGAAGACAACCATGGCAGCTAGGTGTTTCAACGGGTGTTGGTCAATCGGGTAGCTCCTGCTTATGATGGAGGATGCTTTGCTGCCTGCCTCCCACGACAGGAAGGTGACCAGCAGGGAGAAGGCAAACCAAGCGAAGAACTCAACCCGGTCGTTCCCGGTATAAAACAGCAGGGGCATCAGGATCCCGATGGTAGGGATGCAGATAATCTTGATCCACCTGTAGATGCGGTTCATGGGATTCGTTTATTCAAAATTAAAAAATATATGGTTCTTCAGGATAAGTTGTCTGGAAAAACTACGTTTGCCCGGAACAGGCTTTGTTATTGCAGTAAAGCTGTACAACGACCTGGTAAGGTCGTTGTACTTCAAGTTGGTTCCATTAACGATTCATCTGTGGGCAAACCGATGGATGGGTATTATCCAACCCGGGTGTATCGGTTTTCAGCAGGGATCCTTGAATGGCCGGGTTTTACAGGTAAAGCGGCATGGCACCCAGGAGGATCATCACCAGGGTTTGTACGATGCGCCTGGTATATATGGGACTGCCCGTTTTCCTCTGTTTGATGATACTGATGCAGGGGATCACGGCAAGCCCGGCCAGACTGAACCGCGCGAGGTATTCTTTCAGGGGGTAATTTCTGCAGGCAAAGATCACCAAGCTAAGTGGAAAGATATTCTATTCCTATGAAGATATCCTGAGAGTGATGCAAGAGAACCGTCAGGAATAAGATTGGCCAGTGTGTGTCCAACTTACCTCCAATAACTCCTTTTCTCACGCAACCTTATAAATTTTCAATTGTCATTGTTGAATAAAGAGGTTATAATAACAATGCACAAGACATTTTTCTTTTTGATCCTTTCGTTCCTTTTCATTACAGGAACAGGCTATTCACAAAATCTGACCCAAACCATACGAGGGTATGTATTTGATAAGGAGAGTCTAATTCCACTTCCCGGAGTTAACCTGGTCGTCCGAAATGGTTCAGATCTGAAAGGGACCATCACCAATAATGAAGGCTTGTTTGAGATGACAGGAATACCTATAGGCAGGTATAATCTTCAGGTATCTTCTGTCGGGTACGAATCCGTTGATATTCCGGAAGTTCTGCTCATCTCGGGAAAGGAAACAGTTCTGCAGATTGGATTGAAAGAGAGTATAATTGAAATGGATGCCGTTACGGTGAAGCCAAACAGCAGGAAAGATGGAACTATGAACTCCATGGCAATACTGAGCGGGAGGATGTTTACAGTTGAGGAAGCAAACCGTTATGCCGGCGGATTTGATGATCCTGGCAGGCTTGCAACAGCTTTCCCTGGTGTCGGGACGACCAGTGCCGGAAGTAATGCCCTTATCATCAGGGGAAACTCGCCTAAAGGTGTTCTGTGGTTGCTTGAAGGGATTGAAATACCAAATCCCAATCATTTTGAAGGAACAGAAGTTGTTGGCGGAGGGTTTGTCTCCGCATTGAGTTCTCAGGTGCTTTCCAATTCAGATTTTTATACCGGAGCATTCCCGGCCGAGTATGGAAATGCACTTTCCGGAGTTTTTGATATGAGATATAAAACCGGGAATAATCAAAACCGGGAGTATGGATTCAGGATAGACATGATCGGTGCAGAGGTATTTACCGAAGGGCCTTTTATGAAAAACCGGAATGCATCGTACCTTGTTAACTACAGGTACTCCACCATGGCCATTATCAGTAAAATGATTCCTGATATGAGTGTCCCGGTGTATCAGGACCTCTCTTTTAAATTTAGTTTTCCGTCAAAATCGGCAGGTGTATTCAATTTATGGGGTGTCGCAATGACCGATGAGATAGGTACATTGGAGCCAGACTCCACTGAATGGAAATACAACGATGACAAAGTGGATGGAACCGTTGATATGAATATGGGTGTCTTGGGCCTGACACATAAAGTAATCCTTGGTCAGAACACGTATGTCAACACAACTCTTGCGGCAACCGGGAATTCTACCACCATGAAACTAAAGATCTATGGTGAGAACTACAACTTATCCGATTCTGCAATCCAGGATTTTACCAACAAGAAACTTACACTGAAATCTTTTGTCAATCATAAATTCAGCACCCGTCATACGAACCGGACCGGTATTACCGTAAACCGACTGAGCAATAACCTTGACAGTAAAGTGAAATCAGATCCTTCAAGCGCTGAATTGAAGCGATTTGCCAGATATAACAATTCTTCATGGTCTCTTCAGTTTTTCACACAATCTATGGTTAATATTTCTTCCCGGGTAACCCTGAACCTGGGATTATATTCGCAGTTATTATTTATGAATAGCCAGCCCACTCTTGAACCGCGAGCAGGTATAAAATGGAATTTTTTGGAAAACAATACATTAAGTCTTGGATATGGTAACCATAGCCGTTTGGAGCCTCTGAATATCTATTTTGTTGAAATTGAAACACCTACAGGAATAACCTATCCGAATAAAAAGCTTGATCCTACTAAAGCACATCATTTTGGATTGGGTTATGACCGGAAATTAGGAGATTATACCCGATTACGGATAGAAACATTTTATCAGAGGTTATATGATGTCCCGGTTATACCGGACAGCACCTATTCCCTGATCAACTTTAAACAGGAATACATTTTCAGGAATACCCTCTTGAATAATGGAGAAGGCAGGAACATTGGGATTGAAGTCACGCTGGAACGATTCCTTCATAAAGGATTTTACTTTCTGCTAACTGGTACGTTTTATGATTCGGATTTTACCGGGGACGATGGAAACTGGTACAATTCCAGGTATGACTACGGTTATATTCTTAATGCACTGGGGGGATTTGAATTCCAACCACTTAAGAAGAATAGTATATTAGGCATCAACATTAAACTATCAGCTCAGGGAGGTGAGAGAATCAGTCCGGTAGACAAAGTTGCTTCAGACCATGTGAAGGATGTGGTGCTGGATGAATCGGTTCCATATACCTATCGCTACCCAGGCGTAATCTTTCTGGATATGACTCTCTCCTACCAGATTAATCGCCGGAAATATTCAACCCAGATTGGCCTGCAGTGGAAAAATGTACTGGGGGAAGAAGGTGAATACAGCTACCGATACAATTACAAAACAGATTTGGTTGAACTATACAGCCTCCCAGTTAGTTTCCCTAACCTGTTCGTTAAGTTTGATTTTTAAAAATCTGACAGGTTTTCTATTCTTATCCAAACCTCCTTCAACCATTGAATACGTACCAGGAATCAGTAACGTTGAGCAGCCAGTAGAGACAGGTCAGCTTTAACTATTATAGATACCTATGATTAGTTGATAATTTCCAGACACCTTCTGTTCCCAAAGCAAGGCCAAAATATTTA
>CAZTES010000170.1:0-7590 GCA_964612275.1 uncultured Rikenellaceae bacterium | reverse complement strand
AATCAAATTTTACTTCTGATGATGCGAGAAGTGAGTATGTTATTGAGCAATTAACAAAAACTAAAAAACTGAACGATGATTGAACAGATCGATTTGTCCTTGGTTGACTGGTCGAGGGGACAGTTTGCACTGACTGCTATGTTTCACTGGCTTTTTGTTCCACTGACCCTTGGATTGGCTTTTCTGGTGGCGATCATGGAAACCATCTATGTTAAGACCGGGGATGTTTTCTGGAAAAAGATCACGAAATTCTGGATGACCATTTTTGGTGTTAACTTTGCGATTGGTGTGGCAACCGGGATTATCCTGGAATTCGAATTTGGTACCAACTGGTCCAACTATTCCTGGTTTGTGGGTGATATTTTCGGCGCTCCTCTTGCCATTGAAGGGATTATGGCATTCTTCCTGGAATCCACCTTCATTGCCGTGATGTTTTTCGGGTGGAACAAGGTGAGCAAGAAGTTTCACCTGACGGCGACCTGGCTCACTGCCATTGGTGCCAACCTGTCTGCACTATGGATCCTGGTAGCGAATGCCTGGATGCAGAATCCGGTGGGCATGCATTTTAATCCCGATACAGCAAGGAACGAAATGCAGAATTTCTGGGAGATCCTGTTTTCCTCCACGGCAGTCAATAAATTCTTACACACCATCTCTTCGGGATTTGTACTTGCAGCACTGGTTGTTATCGGGATCAGCGCCTGGTTCCTGTTAAAGAAAAGAGAGGTGTTGTTTGCCAAACGAAGCATGATTGTTGCCTCTACATTCGGGATCTTATCCTCCATATTCCTAATTGTTACAGGGGATAGTTCAGCCCGGGACCTGGCCACCGACCAGCCGGTTAAATTTGCTGCCATGGAAGCCCTTTATGAAGGGAGAACACATGCTCCGCTTGTTGCAATCGGGGTATTATCGGCACCGGTTGAGGAGCAGGGAATCATGCGTGAGGATTTTGTGTTCAAAATCGAAATGCCAAGTTTATTATCCCTGATGGTTCACCGTTCAGCCAAGGGTTTTGTGCCGGGAATTAAAGACCTGGTTTTAGGGAATGAAGAAGAAGGCATTATCTCCGTCAGTGAAAAAATTGAACGGGGTGATGTTGCCATCATCACATTGAGAGAACTGAAGGAAGCGAAAAAGGATGATCCCGAAAAATACAATGAACTGAGAGCAAAATTCGAAGACAGGGAGTGGGTTGATAATTATTTTCGCTACTTCGGATACGGTTATTATAAAGGAAGGGATACCCAGGAGCTGATCCCCAATGTGCCCATCTCGTTTTACTCCTTTCACATCATGGTGATCCTTGGATTTTATTTTGTCCTTCTGTTTGCCCTGACGCTCTTCCTTGGGATCAGGGATAAACTGGAAGGCAAGCGATGGCTCCTATACATTGCCCTGTGGACCATTCCGCTGGCGTATATTGCCAGCCAGGCCGGCTGGATCGTTGCTGAAATGGGACGGCAACCCTGGGTTATTCAGGATCTCTTACCCACGGTTGCGGCGGTTTCGCATATCAATACCACATCCGTTCAGATTACATTTTTCCTTTTCGCAGTGACTTTTACAGCATTGCTGATCGCGGAGATAATGATTATGGTAAAGCAAATTAAAATCGGACCTAAAGAAGGAGGAAAATAAAATGTTTGAAAACCTGTCTCATCTTGCGTTACAGCAATACTGGTGGGTAATCATCTCACTGTTAGCAGGATCACTGGTATTCCTCATGTTTGTACAGGGCGGGCAAACCGTGATTTATCAGCTCGGCAAGACGGAAGGTGAACGCAAAATGATAGTCAATGCCCTGGGACGAAAGTGGGAATTTACCTTTACCACCCTGGTTACCTTTGGTGGTGCCTTTTTTGCCTCCTTTCCCCTGTTTTATGCCACCAGCTTCGGAGGTGCTTACTGGGTGTGGATCGCCATTCTTTTCTGTTTTATTATTCAGGCTGTAGCCTATGAATTCCGGACCAAACCCAATAATTTCCTTGGTCAGAAAACCTATGAGATCTTTCTCTTTGTCAATGGTGCGCTGGGAACTCTGTTGATTGGGACAGCAGTTGGAACATTTTTTACAGGATCTGAGTTCTATGTGAATGAATTTAACTTATCCCAGTGGAAAACCCCGTTTCACGGGCTGGAGGCGGTGCTTAATATTCAGAATATCGCCCTGGGCTTAAGCGTTCTCTTTCTCGCCCGGGTATTGGGATTGCTCTATCTGATCAATAGTGTGGAAAACGAACAGGTGCTCCTGCGTGCGAGGAAACAGTTATGGTACAATGCCATTCTATTTGTGATCTTTTTCCTCTTCTTTGCAATCCGCCTGCTCTTCATTGGGGGATTTGCAGTCGACCCCTCTACCGGAGAAGTATTTATGGAACGCAACAAATACCTCCATAACTTTCTGCAAATGCCACTGGTGCTGATCCTCTTCCTGGCTGGAGTTCTGCTGGTCCTGTGGGGGATCCTCTCTTCACTGCTGAAGGATTCTACCCGGGGAATATGGTTCTCAGGAAGCGGTACCGTCCTCACGGTCTTTTCTCTGTTTCTCCTGGCAGGATTCAATAATACAGCCTTTTATCCTTCAACTTTCGACCTCCAGAGTTCATTAACCATTCAGAATGCTTCCTCCAGTAAATATACCCTGACTGCCATGAGCTATGTCTCGCTGATGGTTCCCTTTGTCATTGCATACATCTGGTATGCCTGGAGATCGATAAACAGGAAAAAGATCACGGAAGAGGAAATGCAGGAAGAATCACATGCTTATTAATGGTGAGATCGATTGCTGAACAATGTTAACCTAAAATTCTTTATGCCCATGTATATCGGCGAACTTTTAATGTACCTGACCTGGCCACTGCTTATCGTCGTAAGTTATTTTCTGATCCGTTTTACTTTGAAGCGGTTCGAGAGAAACAGGAAAACCGGAGAAGCGGGAAACCAGGTGTAAAAATTACACGTTACAACAACATCTCTGTAAAAGATTTTCTATCTTCGAAAATCCGTTGCGATTATCCCTGAACCTGTTGAAATCTGAAACATTGAAATAGTACATTTTGTTTTATTCTTTAATCCATAGCTTTATGATAAAAAAATTATTCAGATTCATTAAAATCCCGTTAATTCTGGGAATTTCGATGCTTCTGTGTATGAATTGGCTTTCGGCACAGAATGCATCGAATGTTTACAACCGGTATCACACACCGGATGAGATTAATTCCTCACTGGGAAAGCTGAACAAGGATTTTTCGGGAAGGACATCGTTGACTCAATTCGCTTTATCGCCTTCGGGCAACAAGGTCATGATGCTTGAAATAGGGCCGGATGCGGGCAAATCTGCCAAAACCGTTCCGGCAATTCTTGTGGTTGGTAATCCGGAAGGGGATGTTCCAATATCCAGTGAAGCAGCCCTGTTCCTGGCCGATCTTATCCTGAATGGAGCGGATGTGCGTAACGACCTGACCTGGTATATCGTACCCATGCTGAATCCTGATGCAGTATTGCATTATTTCAGCAAACCCCTTCGAAGTGATACCCGGAACGGAAAACCACACAATGACGATATGGACGACCGTGTGGATGAAGACGGATTCAATGATCTCGATGGCAATGGGATTATTACACAAATGAGGGTTGTTGACCCGCTGGGTGAATGGATACCCATTCCCGGAGAACCAAGGCTGATGAAGAGAGCCGATGGCAAAAAAGGGGAACAGGGGATGTATAAACTGTACCCCGAAGGCGTGGATGACGATGGGGATGGGAAATACAATGAGGATGGCCCGGGAGGTGTAAATATCGGGATCACCTTTCCCCACCTGTACAAACCCAATACACCCACAGGAGGAGCATGGCCCGGATCTGAAAAAGAGACATTCGAGATGATGAAATTCGTCTTTGAGCATCCTGAAATTGCCATGACCTTTACCTTTGGATCCACCAACTTCTGCATGGTTGCGCCAAGGGGCGGAAGACAAGGAACTGCAGATATGGATAACATTAAAATCCCGGAGCGATTTGCAACCATATTCAATGCCGATCCGGATAAATCCTATTCCATAGGGGAGATCATGGAGATGATTAAGCCGATGATGCCTGCCGGAATGGAAGTGTCGGAGAGCATGATCGCAAGTTTCCTGGGACTGGGAGCCGTGGTTAATCCACTCCGGGAAGACCTGGCTTTTTATAACGAACTGACCGAAAAATACAAGGAGTTCCTCAAAGAAAAGGGTGCTGAACCAAAACGCCTTGCACCACAGTCTGCAAAAGACGGCTCGTTCGAACTCTGGTCCTATTACCACCTGGGTGTTCCAACCTTCAGCATGGATCTGTGGACACTGCCGGAAGTGAAAAAAGAGCAGAAAGACGAGTCGGCGTTGACTATAGAGAAACTGGAGAGCATGTCTAATGATGAATTTGTGGCACTGGGAGAAGAGAAGATCACCGCCTTTCTGAAAGAATCTGGCGCCCCGCCACAATACAATGGAGCCATGGTGATCAATATGGTGAAAAGCGGACAACTGAGCACCAAACAGATTGCAGGAATGATGAAACAGATGGGGGGAGGCGATGCTGAGAAAGATACCGAAGGTGCAAACCCGCAGGAGAAAGCATTACTGGCTTTCAGTGATGAGACCCTTGATGGAAAAGGTTTTGTCGACTGGAAAATGTTTGATCATCCAACACTCGGGAAAGTTGAGATCGGTGGAGCAGTGCCCTATGTCGACAATACACCCCCCGAATCGATGATCGATTCCCTGCTGACCCTTCAGGTTCCCTGGGTATTTACCCTGGTGAAGAAGCTGCCGGAACTGAAGATCGTGAAAACAGAAACTAAATCAGAAGGAGCCGGCGTGCATGAGTTGACTGCCTGGATCCAGAACAACTCCTATTTGCCATTCCCAACAGCCATGGGAGGCAGAAATCAGCAACCTGCCCCGGCAATCCTGGTGGTGAAAGGTGATGTTACGTTTCTGTCGGGAAAACCAAGAACCACCATCGGTAATCTGGAAGGGAATAAGAGCATTAAACTCTCCTGGATTATCCAGGCTGAAAGCCCTGAAGATGTTACCCTTACCATCGAAGCAAAGAATGTATGGGGGGACCGGAAACAAATTAAAATTGGAGGTGTAAAATGAAAAAGCTAACAATTATATTCGCTGTTTCTCTGTTCCTGCTGCTGCCAGCTGCAAAAGGCTACGGACAGTCAGAGAAAATAACCGTACCCCTGCGGTTTGATTTTTATTATTCCTATGAACAGGTTGTTGAAGCACTGAAAGCTTTGAATAAAGCCTACCCGGAGTTGACGACCCTTGACCTTGTTGGTAAAAGCGAGGAGAACCGGGAGATATATGCTTTAATGGTAAACAATCCGAAAACCGGCGATCACTTAAGCAAACCGGGAGTATATGTCGATGGGAATATTCATGGTAATGAGATCCAGGCTGGCGAAGTTTGTCTTTACTTCCTGAATCAGTTGCTTACAAAGTATGGGAAGAATGAAAGAATTACCCGTATGGTCGATAAAAATGCCTATTACGTTTTACCGAGTGTAAATGTCGATGGAAGGTATCACTTCTTTACCGACCCAAACACCTCCTCCTCGAACCGGGGGTTGAGAAGACCGAAAGATGATGACCGGGATGGCCTGTTCGACGAGGATTTTATGGATGACCTGGATGGGGATGGAAACATTACCCAGATGAGGAAAAAAGATCCGTACGGCAGGCTGAAGACCGATCCGGAGGATCCCAGGCTGATGGTCCCTGTTGAGCCGGGAGAGAAAGGGGAGTGGATCATGCTGGGACAGGAAGGGATCGATAATGATGGCGATGGCAGGGTGAATGAAGATTCGGAAGGATATGTCGACGGCAACCGAAACTGGGGTTATAACTGGGCACCCCATTATGTCCAGAGCGGAGCAGGGGATTATCCATTATCAGGCGTCGGAATCAAAGCCATTGCTAACTATCTTTACAAGCATCCAAACATCATCATGGTGTATGCTTTTCATAATTCGGGCGGAATGTTCCTGAGAGGGCCCAGTACGAAAGACCAGGGAGAATTGCTGTCCAACGATATCGAGGTTTACGATTATCTTGGGAAGAACAATGAAATGATCGTCCCGGGTTACCGCTACCTGATCAGCTGGAAGGACCTCTATGCCACCTATGGCGATTTCACTGATTTTACGGATAATGTCATCGGATCGTATGGTTTTGTGGGGGAATTGTACCAGTCAAGCACCGAGACCTACAGTCCACCCGGAAAAACACCAACGTCAGAAGAAGAAGAGTTCTTTCGTGAAAACAGAGCCAGGTCAAGGGAGCGCCTGAAATTTAATGACCACGTTGCCCAGGGAGAGCTCTATGTCGACTGGAAACCCTATAAACACCCAACCTATGGCGATATTGAAATAGGAGGATGGGTGAAAATGAGTTCGCGCCTGTCCCATCCGTTTATGCTCCAGGACCTGGTGCACCGGAATGCCTCTGCCGTAATGTTCTCAGCAGAGCAAACCCCGGAAATCACCATGGAGGTCTTTGATAAAACCAAAGTGGGAAAGGATCTTTACCGGGTAAGGGTCAGGCTGGTGAACAGCAAAGCCATTCCTTCAATGACCTATGGCGCGGTCCGGAAAAAACTCTACCCGCAGGATATGCTGAAAGTTTCCGGTAATGGAGTGAAAGTTGTGAGCGGTGGCAGGCTGACCGACATGTACCGTGACCAGGTTTCCTACAAAGAATACAAACCGGAAGTTCAGTTTTGCCAGGTTCCGGGCTTCGGAAAGATCGAATACCAGTTCCTGGTTTCCGGGAAAGGAAAAGTGCAGATCGACTTTACCTCCCGGAAAGCAAAAGACGTGAGTAAAACGATAGACCTGTAAGGAATTTGAGTTATATCCAATCGGTCTGACGGCTTCAAGCCGTCTGACCGGTCGGATGGGGGACAAGAGAGAAGGAGAAGTGAGAGGTGAGAAGAAATAGGTCCTCGGTTCTCGTTACTGGGTGCTCGGTAAAACCGATACTGAATATTAAACCTGACAGAGTCTTTGTGACCTGTCAGGTTTTGTTTTATGTAGAACGACTCTCGTAAGTCGTTTTCGATCCGGAGGATCGGTGCGTTTCGGTCCATGGAAAGGTTAACCGTTGACGATCATAGTAGTTGGACCGGGATTGTTTTTGTGTCATTCTTTCTAAAAACATGTCGCCCCTTACGGGGCTAGGGGTTTTGCATATAATAAGAAACAGTCCAACTACGCTTTTATTTAGCAGGAAAGCACCGCATGGACGAAATTTGCCAGCAACCAGGAACCAGAAACCAGCACCCAGATTACACCTCCTTTAACGTATAGCTATACCCCTCCATGATGGGGTTGGTGAGGATTTTGTTGCAGGCTTCGTTTACCCTTTCCATTGCTTTTTCCTTGCTCTCCGATTCGATCTCAAGGGTGATGTGCTTCCCGATCCTGACGTTGGAAACTTCCTGGAAACCAATGTTTTTCATGCTCTGGGTAACGGCTTTCCCCTGAGGGTCCAGCAGCGCTTTCAATGGCATGATGTTGATTTCAGCAATGAATTTCATAGC
>CAZTES010000169.1:0-7632 GCA_964612275.1 uncultured Rikenellaceae bacterium | reverse complement strand
AACAACCTGAAACAACCTGAAACAACCTGAAATACTGCCTGCTTCTTCCTTCCAAAAAGCCAATCCCACCACTTACTGATCTGACTCTGTACTCCTTCTAAGGTGTACTCACCGAAACCGGAAGGATCTTCCCGTTAAAGAATTTGTGGCCATTAAGGGCAAAATCAACAACAAAACCAGCGGCCTCCTCTACACCAAGGGGCGCTGAATACCCGGGAAATGCTTCGGTTAACATCTCTGTTTGTACCGCCCCAAAAGCGAGGCAGTTGAAAAAAACAGATGTTTCCTTGAATTCTTCGGCCAGACACTCTGTTAAGGTAGCAAGCGCTGATTTGCAGGCACTGTAATAAGCCATCCCATTGAATTTAACACTGCCCTGTACCCCCCCCATGCTGCTTATATTGACTACATGGCTGGGCCCTTTTTTTCCCATATAGGGAATCAACTTCCTGATGAGTTCTGCAGCAGCAGTGAAATTGACCGAAAGCATCTGTTCCACATCCCCTGGAAGAGTCTCTTGAAAAGGAGTTTTTCTCAGGTATCCTGCATTGTTGATCAGGATATCAACGTGATCGAACTGTGGCAGTATCGCGGTCCTGATAAAGTCACCATCAGAGGGTAGCCGGGTAAGGTCATAGGATAGAGGGAAAAGATTTGCCGACGGGTTCTTTGCTGTGCACTCCTCTTTCAGCTCCCCCAGCCGCTCCCTGTTTCTGGAGATAGCCAGGGTATGTGCATCCTTTTCCAGTGCAAACAACCGGGCCGTTTCTCTGCCAATTCCTCTGCTGGCTCCTGTAACAATGACATTCATATTGGTGCAGTTTTTGAAGGGATACAATTGAAAAAAATACCTATCTTCCCACCCGGATGCTAAAGATACAAATCTTTATCAGATATCCGGAAGGGAAGAGAAGATTACACCATTTCGTTTAGTCAATGTTTGATCATGAGAAAAAGAATAACAGCGTGCTTTCTGCTTTTTCTTTTCGTGGTACCCTTTGTCGCTGCACAGTACGAAAAAGAGGAATTTCAGCAATTTAGCTGGCAGGAGCGATTCTTTTACGGCGGAAGTTTTGGCCTGATGTTCGGAACCATTACCGATATCGAGGTTTCTCCGATCGTCGGTTACAGGCTTACCCGTAACCTCTCCCTGGCAATTGGACCAAAATACAGGTATTACAGAGACTCCAGGATGTATTCCACCTCTTCAGTTAATTATACGCTTGAAGGCCATATTTATGGGGGTAGAAGCTACCTGCAGTTTTATCTTGTCGGGGACATCCATGATTTTATACCGATCGGGTTGCATGCCGGCATTTTTGCACATACCGAATATGAAGCATTAAGCCTTGAATATGAAGACTTTAAACCCTTAGTCCAAACCACTGGACGCTATACGCTGCATTCGTTTTTTATTGGAGGCGGTTTACGGTTCCCCGCCGGACGGAGGGCTGCCCTGAATCTCATGGTGTTGTGGAATGTGAATGAATCATCCGATTCACCCTACATCAGCCCCGTTTTTCGATTCGGATTCACCTTTTGATGATCCCGATCCCCTGAAATCCTGAATCCCATGCAAAAAAAAAAGCTCGTCCGGGCTTTTTTTTAACTGGGTTAATTTTTCCCACTTTACTTTTCAACAATAATAACCTCAGATGCTTGTGGACCCCGGTCAGTTTCAACAATTTCAAATGTTACTTCCTGACCTTTGAGTAACCTTTTGAATCCTTCAGTTTTGATTCCGGAATAATGAACAAATACATCATTTCCATCTTCCGTTTGGATAAAACCATAACCCTTGGAGGAATCAAACCACTTGACGATGCCTTTCATTTCATGAAAATTTTTGGATATTTTGATTCTTCTTATACAAATATCAGCAAATTATTAGGCATTTAAAAATAAATCATTGGTTTTTTGCTTGAAGTACTGGCAATTCAAGGATCAATTTGAAAGAAATGTATCCTGTTTTTCCAGGAAAATACCCGGTTGGTTATGAAAAGTGAAAAATATCCCTTTTATTTGTACGGCGAAACATTTGTAATACCTTCAGTTGAGGTATTATTTTTTTTATAAACTATAATCGTTTAATACAATGTTGATTACAAATGACAAGGTAGTGTCGGTCTCGTATGAATTGAAGGAAAATAACAACCAGGGGACCGTTCTGGAAACCGTGGGAGCAGACAAACCCCTGACTTTTCTCTTTGGAGCCGGTAATTTACTGGCAAAATTCGAAGAAAACCTGGATGGACTGAAAACCGGTGAAAAATTCCAGTTTATGCTGGACTCCAAAGAGGCATATGGAGAAATTGATGAAAGCGCTATTGTCGATATCCCCAAATCCATCTTTATGAAAGATGGTCAACTGGATAAGGAGTTGCTAGCCATAGGAAATCAAATTCCAATGCGAGATAAAAATGGGAACCACTTCACAGGAATTGTGCAGGAAGTTGCAGAAGAGTCGGTTAAGATGGATTTCAACCATCCCCTGGCCGGTACCAACCTGTTTTTTTCGGGAGAAGTGGTTGCTGTTCGGGAAGCCAGCCAGGATGAATTGAAACACCAGCATGCACACAACCCCGATGCTTGCAAGGGGTGTAGCCAGGACGATTGCAGCCACAACGAATAGTCATCCTGTAACCGCATGGATTTACTATCCTGTTGAACCGGTGTCATCATTCAGGTTACCTTCAGCTCTTCTCCTTCTGTCCGGGCAATAACCACTGCACCGGTTGTATCGCTCCAGACGTTTGTGGCTGTTCGGAACATGTCAAGTATGCGGTCAACGGCAACGATTAATCCCACTCCTTCCAGTGGCAGACCAATCGCTGTTAATATGATGGAAATCATGAACAGTCCGGCCATCGGGACTGCTGCTGCACCGATTGATGCGAGCAAAGCCGTGATTACAACAATGGCCTGTTGTCCAAATCCGAGATCCAGCCCATAAGCTTGTGCTATAAAAAAGACAGCAACACATTCATACAAAGCTGTACCATCCATGTTAATGGTTGCACCCAGCGGTAATGTAAAGCTGGAAATTTTATTTGAAACCCCGTCTTCATGCTCGACAGCTTCCAGCGTGAGTGGGAGGGTGGCCAGGGCAGAAGAGGTTGAAAATGCAGTTAACAGGGGTGTGGTAACTGCCCTGAAATGCTTCAGCGGCTTGATCCCACCGATGAATAACTGGATCGATGGCAGGATGATTAACGCATGGATGAGCAAGCCTGAGAATACAGTAATCATGTATAGCCCCAAACGGCCTCCCAGCTCCAAAAGAGCCGACATACCACCGCTTCCCTGTTCCAGGAGTATGTTTGACACATTCCCTGTAATAATACCAAAAACCCCAAAAGGCGTGAAACGGATGATCAACAGGGTGATTTTCATGACCACCTGAAATCCGGCCTGGAAGAAATCCACCAGAACAACAGCTTTTTCCTGTTTGATCCGGGTAATGAAAAAACCGAAAAGGAGGGCAAAAAAGATCACGGAAAGCATCCTGCCTTCAGAGAACGCTTCGAAAACATTCGTCGGAATGATCTCGATCAGTGTCTCGCCAAACGATTTCGATTCAGTCGAAAATCCTTCAACCTGCTGCGAAAAACCAAGGTCGGCCCCGCTGCCGGGATGGATCAGATTAACCAGCACCAGCCCGGTGAGGATGGCTAAGGTACTGGTGGAAATATAATAAAACAGGGTTTTTATGCCAAGCCTTCCAAGATTCCTTCCCGATCCGATCTGGGTTATGCCGGAAATTATGGAGGTCAGAATCAATGGGATGATTACCATTTGTAAAGCACGCAGGAATAGGGTTCCCAGCCACTCCACCCAGGAAGCATATTCGGTTAAATAAAGACCATAAAGAATCCCAAGAAACAGGGCGATTAATATCTGCCAGTGTAGCTTGATGCGAAATAATTTAATCTTCATATGAATAATCGTTGGGGCTGTCCGGTGACGACAGTAAAAATAATAATTTTATCTGGAGCATAAAATAAATTGATAATCAATCTATTGGATCTTTTTTACCGGTTTTAACCCCCGGGAAAGGCTTGTTGAACACTCGTTTTTTTAGCAAGACGGCCTGGAAAACAAGGAGTGGTTAAAAAACATGTAAAATAGGAAGGTGCATATCAATTATTTTCGTTTTTTTTTACCATTTTTGGTTCTTTATTTCTTAATTCTTGTTGTGTCATGTGGAAGAAACTACCCCTTATCTGGAAAATATTGATCGGAATGGTAATCGGAATTATATGGGGTATGCTTGCGGTAACCCTTGGATTGGAGAAATTCACGATCGATTGGATTAAACCCTGGGGAACTATTTTTATTAACCTTTTGAAATTGATCGCAGTACCACTGATTTTTGTCTCACTGGTCAATGGAATATCCAGCCTCTCCGATATCTCAAAATTATCCAGGATCGGACTGAAAACCATTACAATCTATATGATAACCACAGTTTTTGCTGTATTTGTCGGGTTAACACTGGTCAATCTGATTAAACCAGGAAATACCTTCAGCGAAGAGAAAAGAATGGCTTTTAATGAACAGTTTGGGAATGATGTAACTGAGAAAGAATTATTGGCTGAGGAACATAAGGGACAATCACCGTTGCAATATGTAGTGGATATTGTTCCGGATAACATCGTTAGTGCCGCTTCCGATAATGGCAGGATGTTGCAGGTCATTTTCTTTGCTATCATATTCGGTGTGGCTCTTGTCCTTGTTCCCTTTAAGAAAGTGGAAGTAGTAAAAGGATTTTTTAGCGGACTGAACGACGTGATCATGAAAATTGTCGATATTATCATGATCGTTGCTCCCTATGGTGTTCTTGCCCTGATGGCCGCCCTGGTTGTTGATTTTTCGGGTGATATCGACCTCTTTGTTGCCCTGGGACTCTATTCCATTACTGTGGTCATCGGATTATTCATCCTGATTCTCTTCTTTTACCCGTCCATTATATCACTCCTTACCAAGATCAGGTATTTTGAGTTTCTTCGTGGGATCCTTCCAGCACAATTGGTTGCCTTCTCAACCAGCTCAAGTGCAGCTACCCTGCCGGTTACCAAAGAGCAGGTGGAAAACGAACTGGGCGTTTCGCAGAAAATCTCCGGCTTTGTTCTGCCCATCGGGGTGACCATTAACATGGATGGAACAAGCTGTTATCAAGCCATTGCAGCCGTTTTTATCGCCCAGGTTTTTGGTATACCCCTTGATGTGGGCGACCAGCTTACCATTGTCCTGATGGCAACACTCGCTTCCATTGGTGCTCCCGGAATACCCAGCGGAAGCATTGTTATGCTGGTGGCTGTCCTTTCTGCAATCGGCCTGCCTGCTGCCGGCCTTGCATTGATCCTGGGAATTGATCGCCCCCTCGATATGCTGCGTACGGTGGTCAATATTACCGGTGATTCCACCGTTTCCACACTGGTTGCCAAAACAGAAGGAGAACTAACCTATCCCCCGGTCAGGCAAAACGACAATGCAAATCAAGACGCAACGGTTGCCAGCTGAATCGTAATGAACGGATCAGCCTGACCGGTTTCCTGCTAATTTCCTGGATTAAACCACTGTTTTTTTTATCTGACTTTTATTCATTATTTATATATTTGTATAAAATAT
This sequence comes from uncultured Rikenellaceae bacterium, assembly GCA_964612275.1. Lineage (GTDB taxonomy): Bacteria > Bacteroidota > Bacteroidia > Bacteroidales > VadinHA17. The sequence continues at coordinate 2,001 of CAZTES010000169.1, read as the reverse complement.
GACTGGTAGTTAGTCACTAAAAAACTGATATTATGGGAATTGCAGAAAGGAAAGAGCGAGAAAAAGAGCGGCGTAGACAGGATATAGTCGCTGCTGCCGAACAGGTATTTTACTCCAGGGGATTTGACGATGCTACAATGGATGATGTAGCTGTTCAGGCCGAGTTAAGCAAAGGCACACTCTATCTGTATTTTAAGAGTAAAGTCGAGCTTCACTGGGAAATCATGAAAAAGGGGATGGCGATTTTATCGGGTAGGATTTTAAAATCCATTTCCACTGATGCAACTGCTTTAGATAATCTGAGGGAGATGGGAGAGGTCTTTTACCGTTTTTCTTCTGATGAGCCAATGTATTTCAACTCCATGATGTTCTTTGAGGGAAAAGATCTTGAGCAGCTCCATATTGGGCAGGAAGAGCTGGATAGCAGTTTTCAGATTTCCCCGATCAAGATCCTTTATGAGGTTATTGAATCGGGCATCAACGATGGGTCAGTTCGCAATGACCTTTCGGTGCCCGCCATAGCGAATACCCTCTGGGCACAAACCCTGGGCGTTCTTCAGGTGATCAGGAACAAAAGGGAGGTATTCGAACTGTTTCACCTCTCTGCCCAGGAATTGATGCAGTGTCATCATGAACTGGTGTTGAATGGAGTAAAGGACAAAACCACCGGATCATGAAAACACGAACACTCATCTGCTGTTTGGGGATCGTGTTCTCTTCACCCCTCGTTGCCCAGACCGATACCCTGAATTATTACCTGAAAACAGGCCTTGAAAACAACCTTGCACTGCAGCAGAAGCAGGCTTCCTATGAAAAAAGCATGCTTGCTGTTAAAGAAGCCCGGAGGATGTTTTACCCGGGGATCTCTTTCCATGCGCGATACTCAATTGCAGATGGAGGCAGGGTGATCGAGTTTCCGGTTGGAGATCTCCTGAACCCGGTCTATTCAACCCTGAATGCCCTGACCATGTCTGACCTTTTTCCCCAGATTGATAACCGGGAATTTACATTTCTCCGCTCCAGGGAACACGAAACAAAGGTTCAGCTTGTCCAACCCATTTTCAATACAGGACTTCACTACAATTATAAGATCAGGAATGAATTGCTGCAAGCCAGCCGGGTTGATGTCGACCGGTATAAACGCTACCTGGTGGCAGAGATCAAAAAAGCCTATTTCAACTATTTACAGACATTAAGGATGGAGGAGCTGGTGCATGAAACCCGTGAACTCCTGGAAGAGAACCTGCGGGTAAGTAATAAACTATTTGAAAATCATAAAGTTACATCAGACGTTGTCTACAGGTCACAGGCAGAAATAAGCAACATAGAACAGGCTGTTGCAGAGGTGGAAAAGAACAGAAAGGTAGCCCGGTCGTATTTGAATTTCTTGCTGAACAGGCCCCTTGAAACACACCTTTACGACCCCCGGAAAGCAGAGGATACAGTGGTTGTATCCAACCTGGAACATGCAAAAGATCATGCTGTCAGCTGGAGAGAAGAACTGGAATTGCTGGATCACTACCTGGATGCTTCAGCATACAATCTGAAGATCATCCGGTCCCAAAACCATCCCACGCTCTTGGCTGCAGTGGATTATGGATTTCAGGGGGAAAAGTACCGGTTCACGGCAGAAGATGATTTTGTGATCGCTTCCTTTGTCCTGAGATGGAATATCTTTTCGGGTTTTCAAAACCGGGCACGGATAAAACAGGCTGTGGTTGAAACAGAGCTGTTGAAACAGCAAAAGGAGGAGGCAGAGCAACAGATCCGGTTGGAAGTGACCCAAGCCCACTACGATCTGAAAGCGGCCATTCAATCTGTCCGGTCCGCTGAAACGGAATGCATGTATGCACAGAAAGCATTCAGACTGGTGAACCGGAAATACGGGGAGGGGATGGCTTCCCTGATCGAATATTTGGATGCCAGGACATCCATGACCAAGGCAGAAACAAACCGGATCATTGCCCGGTTTGACCTCCAGGTAAAACTGGCAGAATATGA
>CAZTES010000168.1:0-7683 GCA_964612275.1 uncultured Rikenellaceae bacterium | reverse complement strand
GTTTTCCCGTTGAACAACAATGTGGTTGGACCGTTTTTTTGTGGGCTGCAATTCCTGTTCTACTTAAATTAGAATGATTAAATGGTGTGGTATGATTAATGAACAAAGCTTTATGGCTTGTGATTAATAGTTTTTGAAAACCTCAGTGCTAATTTTCAGTTTTCAACGAGCGTTGATAGAACGTTATATTTCAAAGGGAATCGAATTGCTGTACAATGCCATTTGCCTCCTGCATACTGCATAGTGCCTGCTGCCTATTGCATACTGGAGTGAGGACTGGAGACCGCAGACTCCTGCCTGCAAGCAGTGGCGAAAGACTTCCTAAACCTACGCCTTAGCCTTCTTCGTCCACTGAAGTTTTAACGAAGGTGGAAGCCTCAGCCTGAGCCTCTTTTCATCTACTGATGCCCGTATCCATACTCATCATAAAACTGCTTCAATGTGGCCGACAGCTCCTCGAAAGCAATGTACTGCTTGGTACAGCCTTTCCTGGAACAGAAGATCACTTTTCCTCCTTTAATCACCTTCAGGGATAACATCGGGGCACCGCACTCTTCGCATTCGTCTTTACTGATGAGCGATTCGTCGCAATGTGGACAGAAAAACGAAACAATCTCCTTTTCTTTTATATCCAGCTTTGTTTCGTGGTCGTGACAACCGTAAATCGCACAGAGACGAATGGTTCCTTCTTCCCCCTTTGCTGTTTTCCCCTTTAACCGGATACTGGGCTTATCATTGATTTTGTGATATGGATCAGTTAACACTTTGCCACAATGTGGACACTTGACATTGAATGAGAATAGATGTTCCATAACGATCAGTCTTTGTGTTAATGTAATATGCTTTTTCCGGATTTCCGGTTATATAAAATTACAACCGATTAACCGAAATCGCAATGACTAAGATCGACAAAATTTCAGAATTATGAAATAAATTATAGATTTGCTGCAAATCACCTTCAGGATAATCTATCGGAGTCATGCATGAACTCTCAATCGCCATGAATGTTATTGAAATTGCTGATGAATATGCAACGAAAGCAAATGCATCCGTTGTTAAGGAGATCGAGATTGAGGTGGGCGAGCTTTCCGGTGTTGTCCTGGATGCCCTTGAGTTTGCCATGGAGGTGGCTGTAAAGAATACAATCCTTGAACAAGCAACGTGCCGCTATATCAGGATTCCCGGAGTTGCCCGCTGCAGGAAATGCGGACATGAATTTAACACCGGCAACCTTCACACACCCTGCCCAAAGTGCAACTCGTTTGAGCAGGAGCTGATCAGCGGCAGGGAGCTGCGGGTCAAATCCCTGATGGTGGATTGAGCATTCCATTTATTTTGTTATTTTGCACCGGTATATCTTCCACAATAAATGGACCAGCCACAGGATAGCACAACATGGACCAGCAGTGATGCTTTGTGTACCGATCTGCCAACCACGCCAAAACCTGATCTTGGTAAAGTACTGGTAACCGGTGCAACGGGGTATATCGGGGGACGGCTTGTTCCCGAGTTACTGGCAAGGGGTTATTCAGTTCGCGTAATGGTGCGGGCGGATTCGGATGAGTACCTGGAACGCTGGCCCGGTGCTGAGGTGGTTGCAGCTGATTCCCTTGATATCGTACAATTGAGGGAGGCACTTAATGGCATCGAGGTGGCCTACTACCTGATTCACTCCATGCTTCTTGGACGCAGGGAATTCGAACTGGCGGATATTGAAGCGGCGAAGAACTTCAGAAAGGCAGCGGAAGAGAAGAACCTTAAACGGATCATCTACCTTGGCGGACTGGGGAACATTCAAACCAACCTTTCAAATCACCTGAAAAGCCGGATGAAGGTTGCCGAGGAATTATCCGCCGGGGAGATCCCGGTGACCATCCTTCGGGCAGCCATCATCATCGGTTCGGGCAGCGCCTCGTTTGAGATCATCGAACATCTGGTCCGGAAAACCCCAATTTTCTTCAATCCCCATTGGGCGCGAACAAGGTGCCAGCCAATCGGTTTGAGGGATGTGATCAAGTACCTGGTGGGTGTGCTCGAAACGGATGAGACAGTGGGGGAAGTGTATGATATTGGCGGAACCGATATCCTGACGTATGAAGAGATGATGAAGGTGCTGGCAAAACTCCTGGGCAAGAAAAGACTATTCTTTTCCTCACCATTCTCCAGTGTTCGTTTTTACAGTTACGTGGCAAGCCTGATCACTCCGGTACCGGCTCAGGTGATTTCCTGTTTGATGGAGGGAACCAAGAATGAGGTGATCTGTCAGAATGATGACATCCGGAAAGTGATCCCATTCCGGCTGTTACCCTTCAAGGAATCGTTGTTACGGGCAATGTCCAGGGAAGATCATGATAAGATTGCCACACGCTGGTCGGACGCTTATCCACCGGCACATGAGCTGGCTATCAAACTGTCCGAACTGGAAACCCCACCACATTTTATCAGTACCTATGCTTTACCCTCCGCAAAAAGCAAATTAGCACTCTTTGAATCCATCTGTATGATCGGTGGCAGGGAGGGGTGGTTTAATAGCAATTGGATGTGGCGCCTTCGCGGAATGCTCGACCGCATCCTGATGGGAGTGGGAACTTCCCGGGGCAGAAGAAGCAGCTATTATCTCCGGATCAACGACGTGATTGATTTCTGGAGAGTGGAAGACCTGAAGCAGGATCAGTGTTTGCTGCTGAGGGCAGAAATGAAAGTGCCGGGGAAAGCCTGGCTCAAATTCCAGGTAGTCCCGGAAAAAGAGAAAAATGTCCTTTCCGTTACCGCCTATTTCGAGCCGAATGGAATCTGGGGAAAAATCTACTGGTATACCTTCCTTCCATTTCACTACTACATTTTTCGAGACCTGGTGAAACAGCTGGAGCAGAGAAGCAAGTGAGTTCGGTATTCGCTCCATGGTTACGGTGCCTGCCCTGTGAAATAAATTTTGTCATTTATGCTTCATAGAACAGAATAATCTGTTTCACAGGGCCTGTTTCGGATTTAGGTGATCGTCGTTCGAAGCTGATAGGGTGTGTAATTCAATTGTAATTCAGCTCTCCGCCATTCGGCGGTTCGCTGTAATTCTCCAAAGCCCCAAAGGGATCCCTGCCAGTCCCTGCCTGCCGGCAGGCTGGACTTCGGGAGAGTCCTACGGACGATGGTAACTCATTGTAATTCAAAATATTTACTACCGAATTACAATTGATTAACCTTCCAGTATCCCCACATTCAATGGATAATGACTCAAGGCTATTTGTGCATTTCCTTAAGCCAGCGGTACCACTCCTCCATCCCCTCTGCGGTCTTAACCGATAGCTCGATGAATTCAAGATTTGGATTGACCCGAAGGGCATATTCCTTCACCTTTTTCATATCAAAATCAACATAGGGGAGAAGGTCGATTTTATTGATGATGCATGTATCAGAGGAACTGAACATGCTGGGGTATTTCAACGGTTTATCATCCCCTTCCGTCACGCTGATAATCACCACCCGTTTCGTTTCTCCCAGGTCAAACAATGCAGGGCAAATCAGGTTTCCCACGTTTTCAATCATCAGGAGTGAATGGTCTGCAATTTCCAGTTTTTTTACCGCCTGGTTTACCATCTCTGAATCAAGGTGGCACCCTTCTCCGGTATTCACCTGGACGACAGGCGCTTCCGTTGCTTTGATCCGGTAAGCATCCTGCATGGTCTGCTGATCGCCCTCAATAACATAAATGGAGAAATCCTTCCTGGTCTCGCGGATCGTCCGTTCAAGAAGTGTTGTTTTTCCTGAGCCTGGTGAACTCACCAAGTTGAGCGCCGTGATCCCTTTGGCTTCGAAAAATCCCCTGTTCCGCTCAGCGATCAGGTTATTTTTTTGCAGGATATCCTGCCCCACATCGATCCGGTTTCCATGAGAGCGATCATGATCATGCTCATGATGATGGTGTTCGTGATCGTGTGAGTGATCCCCGTCATGGTGATGCTCATGGGGATAGGTATGCTCGTGGGAATGGCTGTGCACTATCCCGTCGTGTTCGTGTGTATGTTCGTGTTCATATTGGTGGTTGTGTTGCTCATTCACCTCCTCACCCGGTTTCTGAATGGTAACCGCCTTTCCTGGTTGACCGCATCCGCATGTCTCGCACATAATTGTTATCGTTTTAATTCGAGGGTGTAAAATTACAAAAAAAACCACTCACCCGGTAACTTGAGTCACCCGGTGAGTAATTTATTCGAGAGGCCCGCCCAGGATCACCCTGTAAGTTTTTACAACAACACCCCGATCGAACGGTCTTCTTTGGGGAGGGTAACGGAGATTGTTGTCCCTTCCCCTTCTTTGCTTTTCAGGCTGATTTTACCGTGGTGTCTCTCGATGATTTTTGCGACGATGGACATTCCCATACCGGTTCCTTCTTCCTCTGATTTCCTGGCATTGGTAGCCCGGTAGAATTCGTCGAATACCTGCTCCTGTTCCACTTCAGGTATTCCTATTCCCGTATCGGTAACCTCAACGTGAACCTCCTCTCCTTTCCGTGCTGCTTTCAGGATGACTGCACCGTTTTTTGGAGTATACTTGATGGCATTGCTGAGCAGGTTCGTGAATACTTCTTCCATAGAAAAAGGGCTGCCAAAAAAGGGATCAATGTCGGGTGAAATATCCGTTGTAAGATCGATCGATTTATCCGTTGCATCGCTCTCAAGTGTGGCAGCAACCTTCAGCAAAGTATCCTTCAAGGAGAATGATTCACCAGCGAATTTATCCTCCAGCCGGATCCGGGTTAGTTTCAGCAGATCCTTGATGAATTCCGTTAGCCGGACCGATCGGCTGTATGAACGGTCAATAAATTCTTTCTGTTTATCACTGGATTTAAAAAGCTGGGCAGCTACACTCAGATTGGTCTGAATAGCAGCCAGGTGTGATTTGATATCATGGGTTACACGAAGAACATATTCGTTCTTTATTGCATCCTTTTTATTCAGCTCAATGTTTGCCTGGCGGTAGGCTTCTTCCTGTTTTCTCAGGGCTGAGGAGATCGAAATGGTCAGGTAAACAATAAGGTAGGATGTCGTGCCAAAAACAATGACCGACACCAGTACATAAAACTTGTTCTGGTAAAGGTCATGTCCGATAAAACCTTCAAGAGGGTAATGGGGCAGTACTCCTATGCATTCAAAACATGCGGTGATAGCCATAAGGAACAGGGCAAATGTGGCCTGCAAATAACTGTCCAGCGGTGACACCAGTGTGCTGGCAATAACCATTTGAAAGAAAAAGTAGAGATAAAAGGGATTCTCAATTCCACCGGCAAAGTGAAGAATGACAGCCAGAACGAGCAGATCACCCGAGGTTTGAAAATTGATGATCCGCTTCAGTGCCCTGGAATTATCTCCGGAGATCCCTTTTGCACGGTTCAACAGGGAATAGGTGATCAGGTTGATCAGAATGAATGCAGAAGTGGAGATATAGATCCATCGGTAGGGCAGGTCGAGTCCAATAAAGCGCTGTGTTGCAAAGGTTGTCATACCCACCCCGACAACAAATAACCACCGGAGTATGGTTAACCAGTACGCCCGGTTTTCAAGTCTGGTATTCTGGTATACCAGATTCTCCATGAGCAGGATTATTTAGGCAGGAATTTCTGTATCTCTTCCAGAATGGCGTTCGGTTCAACGGGTTTTTCCAGATATGCATCGACTGGCAGCCAGTCTTTGCTCTGCATTGCAGCTTTAAAGTTGATCCCTGTCATTCCATCAATGGAAGTAAGCATAATGATGGGCATATCTTTATAGGAATTATCCTCTTTGATCTCACGAGCCATCTCAAATCCATCATTGGGTTGTTCCATCATAACATCAAGAATGGTTATATCGGGCTTTTCCTCTTCGAGTTTTTCCATTCCCTCTTTCCGATTGAGCGCAGGAATAACCTGATAATTATTGTTTTCCAGAATAGCCTGAACGGCGAGGATGAAATCCGGATCATCATCCACAAGTAATATTTTTGCTTTCCTCATTTTTTTTGATTGGTTAGAAAATCACTACTCAGAAAATTCAAAGGTATAAAAATTTGGTTGAGATTTACAAAATGAATAATCCACCAAAAGAATGAAACCAAAGGGTACCATTCAAGCAGCTAACTAATCTAAATCGATTCTATTTACCTGTAAAAAATTGAAATTCAGATAAATAACCCTGAGTCTTGCTATGTTTAAAAACATGTTCTTTGGTTATATATTGTAACAAAAAACCATTTCATGTATTTTTAGCGAGATCCGAAAATAATTTGTGTTTTACGATATAGTAACGTCATAAGAAAATTCGTTTAAATAAAAATAATTTTAATGTAACGAGCATATGGGAGAAAAAGAATTAACGGGCATCTATTTTTGTCAGTTGTCAAACGGACATCCGGATACCCTGAATATTGCTGAACTGGCTGAATATGCGAAAGGATTTGAGGGAGTCCCTGTTGTCTGGCATTCCGGAGATTTTCTCTTATCCGATGCTGACCATCTTGCTGCCAGGATCAAGGAGAATAACCTGAGCCGGATCGTTATTGCAGGCGATACACCGGGCATGGTCAAAACATTTTTTACCAAAGCCATGGTGAAGGCTGAGAAAAATCCGGAAAATGTTGTTCTTGCTGGTTTTAAGGAGCATGGAGCAAGTACCATGATCAATATTAACCTGGCAAAGGGTGTTTTGTACTGTGCTGTTTTGGGTGTTCCTTTCGAAGCAGCTACTGTACCGGGCGAAACTCCGGTTAATACGGAAACACTGGTTATCGGAGGAGGCATTGCCGGTATTCAGGCTTCACTGGAGATCGCTGATGGGAATCAAAAAGTGTACCTCGTTGAGCGTACAGCAACCATTGGCGGACACATGGCAATGTTTGACAAGACCTTTCCGACCCTTGACTGTGCAGCCTGTATCCTCACACCAAAAATGGTTGAAGTGGGGCAGCACCCCAACATTGAACTGATGACCTACTGTGAGGTGATTGGTGTTTCCGGTGGTCCCGGTGATTATACCGTAAAAATATTAAAAAAGGCACGACGGGTAAGTCTGGAAGACTGCATCGGTTGCGGGGATTGTTCGGGAGTCTGCCCCAGAAAAGTACCCAGCGAGTTTGATGCAGGAACAACCCTCAGAAAAGCAATCTATATTCCCTTCCCGCAGGCTGTGCCTAATAAGTACGTCATCGATGCAGATAATTGCACCTATGTTGAAAATGGAAAATGTGGTGTTTGCGTCAAGAAGTGCCCGGTTGAGGGTTGTATTAACCTCGATGAAAAAGATCAGGAAGTTGAAATCAAGGTCGGCAACATCATAGTAGCCACCGGATTCCAGGTCTTCGATTCGAAGCGGGTGGAAAATTTTGGCTATGGGGAATTCCCCAATGTCCTGACTTCCCTTGAATTTGAGCGGTTAATTAACGCTGCCGGTCCAACCGAGGGAAACATCACTTTCCGGACACAGGATAAGAAGGGAAACTGGATCTTTACCAAAGAGGGCGGATCCCCAAATAGTATTGCGATCATTCATTGTGTCGGAAGCCGGGATGAAAATTACAACAAGCACTGTTCCCGGGTTTGTTGCATGTACTCCCTGAAACTGGCACACCTGGTGAAAGAAAAGCTCCCCGATGCCGAAGTGCATGAATACTATATTGACATGAGGGCTTTCGGAAAAGGGTATGAAGAGTTCT
>CAZTES010000167.1:0-7696 GCA_964612275.1 uncultured Rikenellaceae bacterium | reverse complement strand
TGCGGTTGTAATCGATTCCCGGTTGTATCAAAAGGGCTTTTTCAAAACGAACGGTATCCTGTCCAAACAGGTTCACACCCATCAGGACAGGAATCGCTATTACCAGAAAACGATGGATCAGTTCCTTCATGCTTTTTCTGTATTAAGTTGATTATCCAAACGGTTGCTCAATGCCTGTTGTAGTCATTCCTCCCAGGAACTTTGCCCCATCTTCCGTAACGACAAAACAATCCTCAATACGAACACCAAATTCCCCATAGATGTAGATACCCGGTTCGTTACTGAAGGTCATCCCTGGTTGCAGGGGTAAGCTGTTGCCCCTGACAAGGTATGGATATTCATGTCCATCCATTCCTATTCCATGTCCCAGGCGATGGGCAAAATAACGGTATTCCGGTCCAAACCCGGCTTCGTCAATTACTTCCCGTGCGATTTTGTCGAGTGTTTCACAGGGTACCCCGGGCCGGATTGCTTCATGCGCTGCCGTCTGTGCTTTTAAAACGACGTCAAAAACCTGTTTCTGCCTGTCGGTCGGTTTTCCAAAAACAATCGTACGGGTAACATCGGACCGGTACCCTTCAACGCTGCAACCACCGTCCACCAGGATGATATCTCCATCCTTCAGATGCCTGACTTCACGGGATCCATGAGGGAATGCTGAAATGGGGCCAAACATTGGTCCGCCGGATCCCGAGGTCCCCATTTGCGAGTGGGCTTCCTGGATATACCCCCTGAGCTGTGCGGGGCTCATCCCCTCCTCCAGTTTTTTAAAAGCCTCACGATAAGCGATTTTTGTGATCTTGTTCGCAAGATCCATAAAGGCAAGCTCTTTCTCCGTTTTTATGCTTCTGCATCCATCGGTAATAATGGAACCATCGATCAGCTGCAGTTTGGTACCTGAAGCTTCCTTCCGGATACCCTCGACAATAAAATTCCGTGTGGTTGGACCAATGGCAAGCCTGCCATTCGCTACTCCAAGGTCCTTCAATGCACCGGCAACCAGGTCGTAGGGGGATTCATGCTCTTCCCATTCCCGGATATCCGTTCCAAATTTGATGATCTCTTTTGCCCGTTCCACTTCAAAAGCCGGACAAATCCAGATGGGATCACCTTTGGTATTGATAATGGCCCCGAAAAAGCGTTCGCTTCGCCACCAGGAAGCATCCAGGAAATAGCTCATATTGGTCCCCCCGGTTATCAATAATCCATCTACCTGATTTGCAATCATCAGCTCTTTTGCCTTTTCCAGCCGGCTCCCATAATCTTCAGGAGTAAGCGGTTTAACATCACCGGTCATGTTTTCCAGACCCTCGAATACTGGTTCCTCCCCTTTACAGGAATAGAGGGAAGGAAGGAAGCCAAACAGGCCGATGGAGAGGCCACCGGTTTTCAGGAAATTTCTTCTGCAAATTGTCATATTCTAGTTTTTTAATAGTTTGTTGATCGTTTATCCGGTTGAAGATAAAACATTTTTCCCGCAACCCCTATGTTTAAGATCATGATTAAGGGCTTCCCCTGTTTTTCCCGAAGTGGAAAGGGCGTATTATATTTTGTTAGCCACTATGAAATTTACCCGAAGTTGCGAAAAAGGGTTACTATGGTTATTTTTATGACATAATAAATAACTCTTTTTTAAAATCCGATGAAACGAATTGGTGTATTTTGCGGATCCAGTGAAGGATCCTCTCCATTATACAGTGAAATGGCAATCCAACTGGGAAAGGTCCTCTTTCAGTATGAAATGGAGCTGGTATATGGTGGAGCAGATCTGGGACTGATGAAACGGGTTGCTGAAGCAGTACTCGGTCTTGGTGGTCATGTTACCGGTGTCATTCCAAAATTTCTCATTGAAAAGGAGATAGCCCACTGGGGATTAACTGAACTGATCGTGGTTAAGGACATGCAGGAACGGAAAGTGAAAATAGCAGAACTATCGGATGGTTTTATTGCATTGCCCGGTGGATTTGGCACACTGGATGAAAGCTTTGAAATGCTGACCTGGAACCAGCTGAGATTGCACCAGAAACCCTTTGGGATACTGAACATCGATGGATTTTTCGATCATTTGCTTGCATTCATCGACCGCATGGTGGAGGATCGGCTCCTCCGGTCCGAACACAGGGATATGATCCTGGTTTCGCATGATCCGGAAAAGTTATTGGTTAAGATGAAGGGTGTGAAAATGCCTTCACAGGAAAAATGGATATAGTTAAGATGTGAGTCCCGCCTTCTTCGTCAGTCGACGAATATGGCGGACGAGGAATGAGAGGTGAGTAGTGAGAGGTGAGTAGTGAGACAAAAAAAAATATGTTATTGGGTTATTAAGTTATTGAGTTATTCCACCTTCTCCGCCAACCGGCGGATTCTGCGGACACAGTGAGGTGTCTGATTGAAAAATTTAGGAGTGGGTGGCAAGGAAATTAAGAAATCGAAAAATCAAGCCTGTACCCTGAGAATAAAATTTACACCAATGTTCTCAATAACTCAATAACCACGAATAACTTAATAACTTTTTTCTCGATTACGCTTCCTCGATCACCTCAAATCCCATCAATGCTGCCAGGTGGCAAACCGGTTCTTTCAGATCGCCATAGAATGTCACGCGGTGCCAACCCCATTGGTCCCAGTAGTTAAGCAACTTATAGACATCCCCTTTTACTTCGACGGCCAGTTTTGTCCTGCACGCCATATCCTCATCTACATTCTCCACAGATACTCCCTGGTGCAGGATCACCTTCTTTTTATGATGGTCGAACTGAAGGGTGGTGGTCATTTCACCCAATGGCATCAATGACCGGTTACAGGCACCTTTCCTGTCCTCTGAATGGTCCCTGATATGATATGGATTGGAAGGTCCGTCCGGACCAAACACTTTTGTCGTTGCAATACAGTGAGCATAGATGATCCGGTTCTTTGAGGTATCGATTACAGGATCAGAGATAAATCCGGGCCGTCCAACCAGGTAGGTCATGATCAGTTTTGACATGGTCGAGCGCTGGTCTGCCTCACAGGCACCCACCAATCCTTCATTATCCAGTTGCATGAATCCCAGGCAGGGGTATGCTTCTACCAGGTTCCCGGAATAGATTCCACCCAAACAATTGATGGTTATTGCCTGGGCGTGATGGGTTTGCATGAGATCCTGCATGGCAATGTATATCTGAGCTGATTTATTGATCTCCTCAACGGATGGCTCAATTACCTTTTCTGCTTCGGCGATCCACCGGGCAGCAATCTCTTTTGCCTTATTTTTGTCTGCCTTCTCATAAGCCCTGTTCATCTCTTCAAAAGGAATACCCAAAACCTGTGTACCGTATTGGTTTAGAATCTGCTGATCGGCATTACTTCCAACAACCAGTATGGTTGAATGTTTTAACCGGTACAGGCAATCCAGGCAGTTTATTGCTTCGGCAACATCCTCGAAGTCAGAAGAAGAGACTCCGGTCACTTTATGACCTGCCCGTTTCATCGCTGCATAACTGGTCAGGAATTCGCCCGATCCGGCAAAAAGATGGTCTACCAACACTGTTGGTTTACCGGATGAAGCGATGGTTTCGGTCATATTACCCCACAAGCATCCCACATGGTAAACCACATAACCGTCTACCTCCGGATCGGAATCCAGGATGGCTTTGCCATTCTCTGCGGAACCATCCATAGTCGATACGGGGATAAATTCGATCCCCGGGCATTTTTCAGCAAGCAGTCCTTTGATCTCGTTAATCTTACCTTCAAAATCATACCCGATGTTCGGCCAGTTTGGTCCTTCCGGGGAGGCATAGGCATAGATGATCTTCACCCTGGTTTTGCCCCCGGGGAGGAGCGATTCTTTGAAGAGATTTTCATACGCCATTGCAGGGATGTAAGGAAGGCACATCAGTCCGGTCATGCAGGCTGCACAGTTGCCAACGAACTTCCTGCGCGTCAGCGCATTTTGGTTGCTCCGGGTAAGTGAGTCGGTTTGTTTTTTCATGGTTGCCGGGTTTTACTTGGAAGAAATGGAACGACCTCATTAAAGTACAATTTTTTTGGGAAAAGATTAATGGCATTACGGGAATAATTTCTTGACCCTGGGGGTCAAAATATGAATAGCCCCAGGCTTGCCCTGTGAAATAATGCTTCGCATTAGTGGCTTTGCCACTATTTCACAGGGCGGGCCTGGGGTAAATGTAACCGCGTAAGATACGGTCCAACTGCAAAGATACTCAGTTGGAAATCCTTTCATGGACCGTTGTGTACCAGATGCTTAAAATCGTAATTATTTGATAATCTGCTATATGAGATCCTGATCCGCCAGCCGGCGGACAGGATGACTAAAAATTTGACTTCTTAATACAGCCTCATCACTTTGCACACCATAAGAGTGGAGAATCTACTTTTGGGCGTTTTTATACGCAATAATAATATCTCTGACATCACTCATGGTAAAACCATAGGTTCGGCGAAGCCTTCCCAACCGCTCATTATCAGATATAGACAAAGGTATCTCCAGCTTACTCTTTATGTGACTGGTGGGAACCTGGTAGTTATCAGAAATTTCCTTTAATGTCATAAAACCCTGTACATCAATTGCTGAATCATGCTCCGCATGTTCTTCATGAGCGACAGGTTCTTCCGCTTCGATACCTGTTTCTGGTTCAGCCTTGATCGCTTCTGCTTCATCAGGAACAGGTTTTTGAATTTCCGTCTCCGGTTCAGTGGATTGTTCTAACCTTTCCTCCTGTTCCACGGGCTGCAAGGTCTCAATACCATGACGCTCCATGTAATACCTTCCCCGTCCTCCCTCAAAGTCCTCCACTTCAAGATTAATCCTGAATGGGAAATAGACCAGTGCAAAACAGAGGATGACAAAGATCACCGTTAAGACTCTTCGGATACTTTTTTTTGCAAACCAGGATTTGAACTGGTTAATTACCGCTTTCCAGTGAAGGATGATGTGGATCCCCAACAATCCAAGCATACAAAGAGAAACAATCAGGTGAACAGTCCCCCATTGATGCCGGTCAAGATTCCAAAAATAGAGCTCCACATTTTTTCCATAGACAAGAACCCGGTCCTTTCCCGGAATGAGTAAATATTTCATGAGCAAGCCAATTCCTGTCATAGCGGACAGGCAAAGGAACATCAGGATGTCTATAAGGAAGTTGGTTCTGAGTTTTAGTTTAGCCATGTTCAGATGATTTATATGGGTTTTGAAGATAAAATTTTCTTTCCATTAATTACAGCATTTCCAAGGAAAATAAGCAAAATATCAATATGTTAAAGGAAAGGATTGGTGATATATCCAGTTGGGATTTTATGTTGGATTATAGTAAATAATAAAACCCACTCATATGATATTATGGTTCACTGTTGGGTCTGCATACATTATATCCCCCGCTGGCCCTGTGAAATAGGGAATCCGGGATTATCCCTTCACGTTATTTCACAGGGCTGGTGGGGGAATTAAAGGGGGTGGAATTTATTTCCTTGAACTTTCAATTGTTCGTTCAATCTCAAATATTACGTGCTGCATTTGATTTAGGACTTCTTCATCCCGGAACCGCATTACTAAAAACCCAACTTCTTTTAGATCATATTCCTTTTGTTCATCTTTTTCTACTGTCTCCTTATCAAGATGTGTGATACCATCCACTTCAATAATCAAATTCAGCTCCTTACATAAGAAATCAGCAATATAGTTCAATACAGGTCTTTGCCTGTAAAATGTATATCCATCCATTTGTTCAGCCCGCAAAGCATACTTCCAAAGACAGGCTTCTGCTTTTGTCATATTCCTTCGCATGGCTCTTGCCAAAGGTCTAAGCTTTCTGTTGTAATGCCAGTTGTTTGTCGGATCAGCTTTTTCCATAAAAGCACATTTTTGCTAAAAAATCAAATTAATCCTTTCATTTTAATTTCCTCCCCCTGGTCCTTCGGACCTTTCCCCCTCCCGGAGGGGGATAAAATACCTCGATTCCTCAAAGATTCGATTGCACTGATATCGCCCGCTGCGCTGGCTATGAGCTATTCAATCTCTATCAGTTTGAATGTAAATATCTCCTGGAATTGTTCTGGGCTGTCAGTAAAAGAACAGTATTAAAACTTTAAAACAAACTCTGCGCCTTTGGCCAGTTCTGATTTCACGGAAATCTGGCCGTTGTGGAGGCGCATAATCTGTTTGGCCAGGCTCAATCCGATTCCCGATCCTTCCTCCCGTGTTGTGTAAAAAGGAATAAAAATGTTTTCCATGTTCTCTTTGTCGATCCCGCATCCGTTATCTTTAACCGAGATCAGGATTTGAGATCCATCGGATCTTCCCGTGATCCATATTTTTTTATCTGTAGTTTCAGTGAGTGCATGGATTGAGTTCTTAACCATATTGATCATCACCTGCTGAATGAGGTTATTGTCTGCGCAAAGCACCAGACCCTCCTGCAGATCAAGCTTGATTGCTATCCCTTTTTTCTCACATTCCGGGCCAAAGAGATTCACAATTCCTTCCAGGAAAGTTTTTACATGAAACTCTTCTGGTTCAGGTAAGGGAAGATGGGTCATTGAATGATAATGCTGAACGAAATCCATCAATCCTTTGCCCCTGGTGTGGATGATCTCCAGTCCTTCGATAACATCTTCCAATTGTTTCTTTTTCAGTTTCTTCAGGTCTTTGAGTGCTTCCGTTTCATCAATCTTTTTTAACAGATGTTCCGATAAAGATGTTACCGGGGAAATGGTACTCATGATCTCATGGGTCAGGACCCGGATGATTTTCTGCCATGATTCCAGCTCTTTTCTATCCAGTTCTGAATTAATATCCTGAAAATTAATCAGCCATACGGGTTGATCATAGATCTTAAACAGGGACTTCCGTATAGTGATGTAAAAAAGTTCATTTTCAACAATGATGGAGATCAGGGTATGCCGGTTAACGTCAAGTTTCTCAATCGATTCCTGGAAAACAGGATTAAACGTATTCAGGTAGGCCAGGTTTGGTATTTTTTTCTCCCTGAAAATCTTTTTTGCCGCCGGGTTGATCAGGTCGATCTCACCACTCTCTTTGTATGTAATCACTCCCACACCGATATGTTCAATCAGGTATTCCAGGTAATTCCTTTCCTTCTCTTTTTCCATCCGCTCGGTTTGAATGATCCCGTGAATTGCATCCAGCTGTTTTATCAGTTCACTGTATGATCCTGATGTTTCTCTTTTGTCTAACTGGATGGATGATCCCCGGTCGAGCAGGGATGCAAAGAACCGGGCAAGCTGCCGGTTGGTCCGGTTCAGGTAGCGCAGTAATTCAAAGGTCTCCAAAAGCAGCAAAACAGACAAAACAATAGCCGTATGGACATATCCACTGGAAGAAACTGCCTTCGAAAGGAACAGGCTTGTACCAACAAGGATCAATACCCTGATTATAATATGAACATACATGCTTTTATAGACCATACTTTTTCAGTTTGCGGTAAATTGTCTGGCGTGACAGTTTCAATTCCTTTGCCACCTCGGTCAGTTTTCCCCGGTGTTTTTCCAGGGCTTTTTGGATATAGTATCTTTCGATATCTTCAATGCTTGTCAGTTCTTCCTCTTTCTTTTCATGTTTTACAGAGAAGAGAAAATCTTCCTCCGTCAGCATCTTTTTATCGGTTAAAATAACTGCCTTTTCAATGGCATGTTCCAGTTCCCTTACATTGCCGGGCCAGGAATAGGAGATGAATTT
>CAZTES010000166.1:0-7785 GCA_964612275.1 uncultured Rikenellaceae bacterium | reverse complement strand
TTGGAGCAAGAAGCAATGTTTATTCCGTTGCTAAGAATGCCCTGGATAAGGGATTGTCCTATGCCTACCGCGATAGAAAAAAGAAAAAAAGAAATTTCAGATCGTTATGGATCCAGCGGATCAATGCCGCTACCCGGCAGTACGACATGTCATACTCCGAATTTATCGGGAAAGTGAATAAAAAAGGAATCACCCTGAACAAAAAAGTACTGGCAGACCTTGCTATGAATCATCCCAAGGCGTTTGAGGCCATCGTTAAGAACGTTAAGGATGTAAAGTAATCTGAGCTGACCACCCGGTACAGCCCGTGGCTGTCTCACAAAAACAAAAAAGTTCAAGCAGAAACCGCACAGTGTACGCTTCCCCATAACCTAAATCTTGATCCGATGAGAATTGGAATTATTGGCTTTGGAAAAATGGGTCAGGAGATTCAAAAGCTGGCCATCGAAAAGGGTCATGAAGTAAACCTGATCATCGACCTGGAAAACAGGAATGACCTGAATCCACGAAACCTGGAAAAGGTGGATATCGTTTTTGAATTCACCACCCCTGAAACTGCTCCTGAAAACATTATCTGCTGCTTTGATGGTGGAGTCGGCGTTGTCTCCGGTACTACCGGGTGGATGGATCATTTTGACAGAGTAGCCGATCATTGCCGGCAAACGAAACAGGCATTCTTTTATGCTTCAAATTACAGCGTGGGTGTCAACATTCTATTCAGCATAAACAGGTACCTGGCTGCCATCATGAACCGTTTTCCGGAATATGATGTTTTTATCGAGGAGGTTCACCACCTTCAGAAACTCGATTCTCCCAGTGGAACAGCTATCACTCTTGCCAGTGAAATGATCCCCTTACTGGATCAGAAAGATCGATGGGAACCGGAAGGGAAAAACAGCAAACAGGTGATCCCGATACAATCTGTCAGGAGAAACGCAATCCCCGGAGTGCACACCGTATCTTATCGCTCGGAATTCGACACACTGGAAATCCGGCATTCAGCAAAAAGCAGGCGTGGTTTTGCTGTCGGAGCCCTGATGGCTGCCGGGTTTCTTGCCGGTAAAAAGGGCGTTTTTGGTATGCAGGACCTCATGCCTTTCTGACCCTGCATCGGAACAAAACACACAACAGACAATCCGTTTTTTCGTTAATAATACTACATTTACCAATCAAATGAATCAGCCATGAAGTTTTTAAAAAACCGCTATTTCAAATTTGGCATCGCCGCTACGGCTTATATCCTCTGGGTCATTTGGGTCGGTAATTATTGGTTACTATTCGGATTAGCCATTGTATTTGATATTTATGTCAGTAAAAAGGTGAACTGGGCATTCTGGAAAAAGCGGACCGGGCCCAACAGTACGTTCATCGAATGGCTCGACGCCCTGATCTTTGCGGTCATTGCCGTCACCTTTATCAACATCTTTTTCTTTCAGAATTTCCGGATTCCGACCGGGTCAATGGAGAAATCGTTACTAATTGGAGACCATTTGTTTGTCAGTAAATTAAACTATGGCCCCCGTTTACCCATGACACCCCTCTCTTTCCCTTTTACCCAGAACACGCTGCCCATTGTAAAGTCCAAATCATACCTGGAATGGATCCAATGTCCCTATAAACGGCTTGCTAGTTTTGGCAAGATAAAGAATAACGATGTGGTTGTCTTTAATTTTCCGGCAGGAGATACGGTTTGTCTTGAGACTCCGGAACAGAGTTATGAATCCATTGTCAGAAGTACCGGGGAGGAACTTAAAAGGAGGGATATGTTTACGGGTGGACCGTTGAAATCGGATGAACAATACTACACACTGGGGAGGGAACAGGTGTGGCAGCAGTTTACGATTGTTGACCGGCCGGTGGATAAGCGGGATAACTATATTAAGCGCTGCGTTGGTATCCCGGGTGACACACTGGAAATCATCCATAGTCGCCTTTTTGTGAATGGTAAACCACAGAAAGAATCAAAATTCCAGCAGTATAACTACTTCATAGAAACGGACGGTACCCCGATCAACCCCAAAGCCTTTGAGCGGTTAGGTATCGCCAGAAGCGACCGAAACAGTTACTCCACCTCACTCTACATGATTCCCTTGACTAACGAAAACCTGGAAAAGATCAAATCATTCAGGAACGTAACAAATGTTGAAAAATATGAACGCCCACCCGGTGAATATGTATCGTATATTTTCCCCCATGACACCATGTACCGCTGGAATGAAGATAACTTTGGTCCCATCTGGGTCCCCAGGAAGGGAGTCACTGTAAAACTATCGATGGAAAACATTTCATTATACAAGCGAATCATTCATCTGTATGAAAAAAATGAGCTGAAAATTGAAGATGGAAAAATCTATATCAATGGTGAAGAGACGGATGAATACACCTTTAAAATGAATTATTACTGGATGATGGGCGATAACCGGCACGATTCGCTGGATGCACGGTTCTGGGGTTTTGTCCCGGAAGACCATATTGTTGGAAAGCCAAAAGTTATCTGGCTATCACTGGACAAGGACAAAAAGTTCCTTGCAAAAATCCGCTGGAACAGGATGTTCATGCGGATCAGGTAGGTTCAAAAGGGCCAGTCGTCTGTCTCCTGAATCTTCAACTCCTCTTCAGCCGGCTTTTCTGCTACCTGGTGAATTGCATTTCCGTTCACAAAAATGGCTTTATACGGGGTAGTTGGACAGGCAAACTCACAGGCACCACAACCGACACAGGTATCTTCAAGAACTTCCGGTATCACCAGGGTGCCTTCATACGGGACCATATGACACGATTTGGTTGGGCAGACCTCCGAGCAGGCACCACAATCGGTCTTATCCGTATGAACGATACAGTTCTCCTTGATGAACTGTGCAATCCCCAGTTGAACCTGCTTCTTCTTCTCCAGAGCCACCGGTAAAATCGCACTGGTGGGGCAAATATCAGCACATATAGTGCAATCATAATTGCAGAAGCCGACATGATAGTCCATGTGTGGTTGCATTATTCCGCTTAACCCATACTCAAGGATGGATGGCTGAAGAACAAATGTCGGACAGGCGCTGATGCATAACGTACAGGCTGTACAGTGATCATTGAAATTTTCAAGGCTGAGTGAACCGGGTGGGGAAACGGGAAACTCCTTATCTTCAGGAACTGTGGTTGGATTCTTATTCACAGGTTTTTCCTGCATGATCGAAATGCCCGCAAGTCCCAGGAAGTAAGCCAGGGATCCTTTCACGAATTTTCGTTTCCCGAGGTCTGGCTCCTCGGATCCGCCAGTCGTTCGGACAACATGCGACCCTTTCCTGTTCATTAAACTCCTAACCTTACGGCCGGGGGGAAACAATTTGTACATTACAGCATCTGTCGGACATACCGTCAGGCAATTATAACATCCGACACATCGCGAGAAATCAACCTCTGCCTGCAAAAAATTCATGCAGGAAGCCTTACAAACCCTGGCACACAGACTACATTGTGTACATTCCTCCTCATCAATAATTATCCTGAACAGTGCAACTTTGGATAGAAGCCCCAGCAATGCCCCAACCGGACAAATGGTATTACAATATAACCGGCCATGGGCTGCGGATAACCACAATACGAGTACCCCAAGGATAATGGGGAACAACATGACCCAAAAAGGAATTTTAACCAGGTTGACCGGGTAAAGTGAAAATATATCAAACTTCTCCAAAATGAACGATATTCCATTGTTTGCGAGCACCACAACCGGTTTCCCAAAATAGGTCATGATCCGTCCGAAATTACTGTAGGGATCAAGCAGGGAAACAACAAATACACTGCCGAACAGCAATACGATGATGGAAAGGGCTAACAGACTATACCGTAAAATGTTGTGGGGCTTTGAAAATGCATAATAACGCTTCTTCTTTTTCTTGAACTTTCGGGCGATCCGGGATATCACATCCTGTAGAATGCCCAGTGGACAAATGGTTGAACAATACACCCTCCCAAACAACAAGGTTAAAATGGATACAACAATGAATCCGAGTATGGTAATACTAATCCCGTTGATGAACTTCAGAAGTGATGGCACAAACTGGAGGTATAAAATGCCCGAAATGAGTTTCTCCGGAAGAATGTTCCGGTAATCAACAAACACCAGGGCGGTAGCAACCAGAAAAATGAGGGAAACAGCAACCCGTATTTTCTTCAGGTAGGAAAGGTTCATATTATCAATCAGATCTGAATCCTGTGGATGTTCAGATTATCAAGGTTCATTGTTCCCACGTTCATTTCATCTGCCCTCCGGATATACCGGATGGTTTCCGGCTCATGACCAAACATCTTCGATGCAGCAGCATCAAGGACCACCATATTGGTGGCGATCAACATCGACTTCATGTTTGCTACATCCGAAGTGGAAACACCCCGTGGACCATTCCTCATTAGCGCATTGTAGGCGTCCAGAACATTCAGATGCGGCTTCTTTTCAAACGTGGCGAAATCAGCAATGCATTGATGTAAATCATTTGAATGCCAGAACCTTCTGTCCCATACCACACCCATCAGGTTTTTCATCGCCAGTGACAAACGGGTTGAACTATGGGTTTTCATGATGGGAACATTAATGAAAACATCGGATTCGAAAATGAGTTCATGCACTTTTGCACGCTTTAGCCGCTCACCATTCGGAATGGTAACCTCCTGGTAATAATTCTCTATGTGCCCGGGTACCATCTTTCCGCCTCCGTCCTTAACAGCCTTTTCAATCCCACTATTCCTGTAACACCTTGTCATTTCATCAATGGTGTTATCGAATACATACACCTGCCTGGCACCCGCAGCCAAACACTGTTCGACAATTCTTTTTACAACCAGGGGGTTAGTATCTGCAGCTCTTTCAGGGATTACATCCCAACCGATGTTTGGCTTTATCACAACGGTCTGACCAGCTTTTACAAAGGATTTCATTCCCCCAAGAGCCTCTATTCCACGATCAAACATCACATCCGGCTCACCACCCCTTACCGCAACCAGATCAAATGGCGCAGCAGGATTTGTTGACCTTGCCCATAATCTGTTGTAACCGCCTAAATGCAAAGCTGCTCCGGTAGCAATCCCCGCTCCAACAGATGTTCTGAAAAAATCTCTCCTTTTCATGGTACATTCAATAATGAATACAATACATATGGTATCAGAAAACGGCAAATTACAATCTTTTTTTCATTTTACGGTTTCATCGAATCAATTAATGATGTATTTAAAACAAATCTAAATAAAATACAAATAGTCATATAGTTAGAAATTTGTATATTAATCCACCATGAACGGATGACTTCTGGTAAAATCATTCGTTCTGATTATCTTATTTTTCTTATAAATGCACTATATTTAGCCCCCCAGTTCTCCAATTCATATGGTTTCATTTAACCTGGAAAAAGATGAAAATATTATATTATGATTGTTTTGCCGGCATCAGTGGAGATATGAATCTTGCTGCGATGATTGACCTCGGTGTGGATGCTGATTATCTGAAAGATGAGCTGAGTAAGTTACCGATTACCGGTTATGCGATAAAGGTAACGAAAGACCAGCGACATGGTATATCCGGAACAAAAGTAGAGGTTGATCTGGACAGGGAAGAAAAGCATTCGCACCGTAACTTATCTGATATTGAGTCAATCATCGATAAGAGCAGTCTGAAAAGACCGGTTAAAAAGATCAGTAAAGAGATTTTCCGGCGGTTAGCTGAAGCAGAAGCAAAAGTGCACAAAAAGAAGATTGAGGATATTCATTTTCATGAGGTGGGTTCGGTGGATGCCATTGTTGATATTGTTGGAACGGCTATTTGTTTTGAGAAGCTCAGACCGGACAGGGTAATGGCTTCGACCATAGAACTTGGTGGAGGATTTGCACGCTGTTCTCATGGGAACCTGCCCGTACCTGCACCGGCTACAGTAGAAATTCTGAAAGGAATTCCTGTCAGGAAAGGGTCAGCAACTTTTGAAACGACCACTCCCACGGGAGCGGCAATCATTTCGACCCTGGCTGAGGAATTCAAGGACCAGGCATCCATTACGATCGATCGCACTGGTTATGGGATAGGACACAAAGAATCGGATGAGCTACCCAATGTTTTAAGGGTTTTTCTTGGTGAATTAACGAAAGAAGAGGGATTGTCTGCAGAGGTACTGCATGAATGCAACGTTGATGACATGAATCCCGAGTGGTACGATCACCTGATGGAGGAGTTATTCCAGGCAGGAGCCAAAGAAGTTTTTTTCACACCGGTTATGATGAAAAAAAACAGACCGGCTGTAAAAATCAGCGTACTGGCTTCACCCGACCTGTCTGAAACGATCAAATCAATGATTTATTCGAATACAACAACCCTGGGAATTCGTTCTTATTTTGTAACCAAGGATGCGCTTGATCGCAAGCTCATATCCCTGGACACCGAATGGGGTAAGGTTACCATTAAAGTTTCCTTTCACCGTGGTAAATTGCTTCATGCGAAGCCGGAATATGAAGAGTGTCGGCGTATAGCTCATGAATTTGGTTTACCGTTAGAAAAAGTATATCAAACAATTAACACGATCCTTGAACGATCCCAGATTAATGAATCGCATGATAGCGTATCCAAAATATAAAAAACTGATTGCCTTTTTGAAGGATCTGGAGCATGTTGCGGTGGCTTTTTCCGGTGGTGTGGATAGCACCTTTCTGCTTGCCACGGCGATAGAGGCATTGCACGACAGGGTACTGGCTATAACGGTCAGGGCTCCATACATCGCAAACTGGGAAATTGATGAAGCAGTTGTTTTATGTAATGAGTTAGGGATCAGGCATATGATCATTGATTCCGCTATTCCGGAAGAAATAAAGTACAATCCTGCAGCACGCTGTTATCTTTGCAAAAAGAAGATCTTCTCCACCATAATCAAAACGGCAGGATCGAATGGGATTACTCACGTGCTGGATGGCACCAACAGTGATGACCCGTCGGACCACAGGCCGGGATTACAGGCGTTGCAGGAACTTGGCGTGATCAGTCCTTTGCTCAAAACGGGCATTACGAAGGAGGAGGTCAGGGAGTTCTCCAGGCAGCTTGGGTTGTCTACCTGGGATAAGCCTGCTTACGCGTGCCTTCTTACCAGGCTTCCTCACGGCGTTGAGGTAAAGCAGAAAGATCTCACCCGCATTGAACGGGCTGAAAAATTCCTTATGGATATGGGGTATCGGGCAATCCGTGTCAGGTCACACGGTAACCTCGCCCGCATAGAAACTGATCCTCGTTTCATCGCGGAGATAGTAACCAGAGGTAATGCTGATAAGGTCGTTTCTGCATTCCGGGAGTTCGGGTTTGAATACGTTACCATTGATCTTGAGGGATACAGACCGGGTAGTTTCAATGCCTGAAAAGGATGGTTTTCTTAACTGATAATCTGTAATAAACGATACAATGAACCGAAATGAACTAAAAAAACTACTGGAAGAGGTCCGTCAGGGCAAAACAGAGATCGACGACGCGCTGGCAATGCTTCAGGATTTCTCTTTTAAAGATCTCGGGTATGCCAAGATTGATAATCAGAGGGAGATCCGGACCGGTTATCCCGAGATTATTTTTTGTTCCGGAAAGAGCATTGAGCAGATGAAGGGCATCATCGAATACATGAATAAACGGGATTCAAACGTTATTGCAACAAGGGCAACCGGGGAGGTATATCGGGAGATCAAACAGTTCATTCCCGGGTTAGAGTATCATCAGGAAGCAAGGATAATGAGTATCACAAAAAAAGAGATACCAAAGCCGGAAAGTTACATTTCGGT
>CAZTES010000165.1:0-7797 GCA_964612275.1 uncultured Rikenellaceae bacterium | reverse complement strand
TTGCTACCGGTGGTTATTCATTGTTTTACCCCTGCCGGGGTACTATGAAAGTGTAATTGATAAAAAAATCTCGTCCCCCTTTTGTTGAAAGGGGATGTCCCTGACCGCAGCGTCAGGGGCGGGGGATTTCTTCGATCGCAAGACAGCAAAGAAGGTAGATAATTAATACAAGCCACAAACAAAATCAGGTTGGCTCAGAACTCCGTAAAATCCCATTTGCCACGATAGGGTCTTGAAACCATCATATTGGCATAATCATCATCAAATCTTTCATTTAAGGGATCCCATTTCAACGAACGCTGTAACTCATATGCAATGTTAGTAGCATTACAAACGGAGGCTGTCCTATGGCCTGTTTCAACATCAGAAACGGGTTTTTTCCGGTTCTTTATGGCATTGATCCAGTCCTGGTAATGATTGTCACTGAAGTATAATCGTTTGTCTTTATCAGTAAGTTCCATTTTAGTCAGATTTTTAGGAGTAGCCTTTAAGAAGCTCCTGCTTACCTCAATGGTACCTTCTGACCCGATAAACTGAACCGCATTGGGTTTACCCCATTGTTTGTGGTTTACAACAACACCATTTGCATATCTCATTGATAATCCTGTATCTGCCGGAACTTTCGGTGGAATGAATTCAACCGGCCCTGATTTATCCCTACCGAGAGCCCACTGAGCGATATCAAACATATGAGCTCCCCAATCGGTAATATAACCCCCTCCAAAATTCCGGTAACCGCGCCACCATGCCCACCGGCTATCATCGGGTAGTGGTGCAAGGGTGTGATGATACCCCCTGTATAAGGATGGTCCGACCCATTCGTTCCAATCCAGTGTTTCAGGAACATCTTCCGTTGGCAGATCGCATTGTTTTACGGGTTCACCCACACTAACATTGACCTCTTTTATCTCACCGATCTTACCATTAAAGACCAATTCACAGGTGTGACGAAAATCCCTCCAAGACCGCTGCATATTGCCGGTTTGTAGAATCCTTTCATATTTCCGTACCGCATTCACCATGGCGCGTCCTTCAGCAATGGTCAGTGCCAGCGGTTTTTCACAATAGATGTCCTTCCCTGCTTTTGCAGCATCGACCACCATCTGTGCATGCCAGTGATCCGGTGAGGCGATGACAACAGCATCAATATCTTTCCGCTGCAATAATTCACGGTAGTAATGATATCCCTCAACGCTGGCATTCACTTTTTTAGCATTGTTCTTTTCAGCTTCCTGTATGAATCGTTCCAGTTTCACACCATATACATCACTTGCTGCAAGCACAATGGTTTCCTTACATTTTCCTATTGAATCGAGCAATGTGTAGCTCTGTTTCCCAACACCAATATAACCCAGATTGATCCGGTCATTGGGTGCGATAAATCCCTTCCCCCCTATAACATGACGCGGGATTACTGTCACTACAGCTGCAGTTGCAGCGGTTTTTTTTACAAAATTTCTTCGGTCCATAATTGCCTCCTTTATTAAAACAAATACCGATTCGTTCAATCTACAAAGTAAATTGAAAACAGGTCACTATCACAACGAGTTGAATGAAATATGAATAACGAATCTACATTCCGATGAACAATTGTCCGGAGGTCAGAATCTGTTTTACCGGATGTTAGTAATCTTCCTCTTCTTCCTCCTCTTCCTCTTCCCAGAAATAGCCTGGTTTCTGCGGTCCTTCATGGCGGTAATAGAAGGCCAGGAAAAGCCCGGCAATACTCCCCAGCATATGGGATTCCCAGGAAACTTTCTCATAAATCGGGAAAATGCCCCATATCATTCCACCATAAAGAAATACCACCAGGAGAGATATGGCCATCAGGCTGATGTGATTCCGAATGATTCCGCTAAAAAAAAGAAAGGAGGCGAATCCATACACCAGGCCACTGGCACCGATATGATAAGCGGGTCGTCCCCCAAACCATACCCAGATCCCTACCATGATATAGATAAGGAAAAATACCCGGAAAGCCACTTTGGAATAAAAATAGAAAATGGAGACACCAAGGATGAACAGGGGAATAGAATTGTTTATGAGGTGTTTGTAATCAGCATGTACCAATGGGGAGAGTAGAATGCCTTTCAATCCTTTCACACTCAGGGGATAGATACCCCAGAATGCAAAATTCAAGTCCAGTGTGGTTTCAACCAGCTTGATCAGCCAAAGGAGAAGCAGGAAAAGTGCCGGGAAAACCAGGCTGATGAAAAACCGCCTTTTTTCCAGTTTATCATACTCCCTGATTTCATTGCTTTCGTTATGATCCGATTCATCCATGATCAATTCATCTCCAGTTCAACCAGATAACCGTTATGTTTCCTAATATTGAGCACATCTCCCCCTTCGAAGATCAGGTATTGCCCTTTTATCCCCAGGAGAATTCCGGAATAGTCCGTTTCTTTATCAAATCCAATGCTCTTTACCTTCTCCGGGAATGTTACCACCGGATAGTGAAATTCCCAGATCCGGTTATCCGGCAGGCTGTATTCACTGAGATCATCCGGGATCATCGCAGTGGCATTCTCCTTTTCAACGAAAAGATCAATGCTGGAATCCTGATCGTTCCGCAGCATTTGCCGCCAGTTCGTTCTGTCTGCAATATCCCTTTTCAAAGCGACTTCTATTTTCCCTGCAAGATGCCGGTTGGGAGTCTGAGCCAGAAGGATCGCCTGGTATGCGCCCTGATCAATCCACCGCGTTGGCACCTGAGAAACCCGGGTAACACCCACCTTCAACCCGCTTGAAATGGCGAGATAGACATAATGATCCTGCAGGCAATGTGTTTTTGACCACTCCATATCCCTGGAAATACCAAGATGCGCCTGGCATAACTCCGGCCGTAGAATACACTCACCGGTTTCAGGAATAGAAATAAAACAGGGATAGCAATATCCCTGACCATACGATTTCTTCGTCCGCTTGCCACAGTGCATGCAATAGATCTCACCCTTATAGGTTAGATGAACATGCCGGTTCAACATATCATTCATCGGGATTGTATCATCCCCAACCGGTAAATGATAATACACATGTAATGGTCCAGACTGAGTTTCCTGCCTTCCTTCTGAAATCATTTTTCTGATCACACCCACTCTTTTCATGCTATACTACCCATTTTCTGAATACAATGATTCAATGTTTAACCACTTATAACAACAATTTCATTCCTTTCATCAAAAATAACTAAAAAAAAAGAAAAAAATATCATTTTATTTAATTGTTAATCAAAGATATAGAAAAAATATTAAAAAAAAATTATATTTTTTAGTACTATGTATTGCATGGTACCATTTTTTTTATATATCTTTGCATTGGATATTACAGTGTATTGGATGGTATTCTATAAAAATTAGTTCTATATGAATGCTCAAGGAATGAAAACAAGCGGATTATTTCTGATCTCCGGATTGCTGATTGGATTGACCCTATGGTTCACTTACGACCGGATCGAACGATCGGCGCAGCTAAACAAAGCGGAAAAATATTTTGCCAGGCTTTACAATGAAGGGGAAAATTATGAAACCGCTGATCCGGGGTACCCGGTAAAGTATGAGTCCATGCGGATAACCGATCAGAATGGGGCCCCGGTCACTGTTCATCCGGAATCCGGACACGTGGTACTCATATACATCTGGGCTCCCTGGGACCTTTCCTCTGTAGAGAACCTGCCTGCTCTTTCCCGCCTGTATGAAAGAACGAAAGGAACCGTTGATTTCTATCTTCTTACCGGGGAAAAACCGGAAAAGGTAATGCGGATAATGAAAAACCAGAAATTTGATCTACCCTGTTACTTTTTCACGCATCAGGATGACCTGCCCTGCTTTCTTCAGCAAACCGAACTTCCGTATACCTGTATCATTCATCAGGAGCAGATCCATTGCGAATATACGGGTACTGCACCCTGGGATAGTGATGTGATCATTCAGCTTATTCAGAAACTTCAAAACGAACAAAAGAGCTTAACAGACCTTCCAACATGTCAACGAATTGGCGTGTTGAATGTGATAAACTTTCATTAACAGTACAACAGATGAAACGAACATTGAGTATCAATTTAAGCGGATCAGTATTTAACATTGACGATGATGCCTATCGCCTGTTGAGTGACTACCTGAACCTGATTGAAAAGCATTTTGGGAATGAAGAGGAGAGCAAGGAGATTATTTCGGATATTGAAGCCAGAATAGCTGAGTTGTTAAAGGAACGCATAACAGATTACAAACAGGTGATTGTGATAAACGATATAGAGGAGATCATTGAGATTATGGGGCAACCGGAAGAGATTATCGATCCGGGCGATCCGGATCAGTATCACAGCAAGGAACGTTTTGGTCCAAGTGGCTACCGCAGGATGTATCGTGATCCTGACAACCGGTTTCTTGGCGGAGTATGCTCCGGTATGGGTGCTTACTGGGGCACCGATCCCCTGATCATCCGCATTATTTTTGTTATTGCAACCCTGATCTTTCTCTCCGGGGCCATTATCTACCTGATCCTGTGGATTGTATTGCCGGAGGCAAAAACAACCGCTCAAAAACTGGAAATGCGGGGGGAACCGGTTACCATCTCAAACATTGGAAAAGCAGTAAAAGAGGAGTTTGAAAACATCAAGAAAAAAATGAACCTCTGAACCTGCTAACTATATAAACAAAAGATTGAAATAAATTTTATAACCTCAAGAAAATGAACGTAGAAAACGCGAAAGCACAAATGAGAAAGGGGGTCCTGGAATACTGTATTCTACTGATCCTGTCCAAAAACTCCTGCTATGCTTCCGATATCATCAAAGGATTGAAGGATGCAAAGGTGATCGTAGTTGAGGGAACGCTTTACCCCCTGTTGACCCGTCAGAAAAATGCCGGTTTATTAAGTTACCGCTGGGAAGAATCCACACAGGGTCCTCCCCGGAAATATTATGAGCTAACCGATTCGGGAAAAGAATTTTTGAAAGAGCTCGACTCCTCCTGGCAGGAACTGGTCGATGCCGTACAAGTAATCCAGAATAAAAAATAGATAAAACCTGAAAAAATGAAAAAGTCCATAAAAATTAACCTGGCAGGGCTGGTTTTCCACATCGACGAAGATGCATACGAGAAACTGAAAGAATACCTGCATGCCATTACCGAACAATTCAAAAAGCTGGAAGAGGGTGAGGAGATCATCAACGATATTGAATCAAGAATTGCTGAACTCTTCCAGGGATATATCGATGAACAAAAAGAGATCATTACCATCTCAGATGTTGAAAAGATGATCACTATCATGGGCGAACCCGAGGAGTATCTGAACGGCGAGGAGTTCGCTGAAGAGTCGAGCAAAAAGAAAACCTACCGGTACAGAACGTCCAAACGGCTCTACCGGGATCCCAATGATGCAATCCTTGGAGGAGTCTGCGGGGGGTTGGGAGCCTATTTCAGTATTGATCCCATCTGGTTCCGGTTGATCTTTGTCTTTTTAACCCTGGGATACCTCTCCGGTGTACTTATCTATCTTATTCTCTGGGTTGTTGTTCCGAGGGCCACCACGCATACCCAGAAGCTCGAAATGCGCGGTGAACACATTACCATAAAGAATATTGAGAAATCGGTAAAGGATGAATATGAAAACGTGAAAGACAACCTCAAAAACGTAAGAAAAAGCAAAGGGTATAACCGAACAAAAAGTGCCCTTCATGATGTGGTCGATCTGATCGGAGGAGTCCTCATCGCCATTCTGAAAGTGATCCTGATCATTGTGGGTGTATCCTTTATTCTCATCGGTTTTGCAGTATTGATCGGCTTCATAGGCGTCTTTTTCTTTAAGCACACCTTTTTCATTCCAACCCTTTTCGATACGGAAATCTTCTACTTCCCTGATTTCCTCCAAATGTTTGTCGATCCCGGAAATGTACCACTGGTTATGGTAGCCCTGTTGCTCATGGTCTGTATTCCCCTTCTTGCCCTGATATACGGTGGAATTAAACTGATCTTCCGATTTAAAGCCAATGATAAGATAGTTGGTCTTACTGCATTTGTATTGTGGTTTTTAAGCGCCATCACATTATTGGCATTTGCGGTTATGGAAGGAGTGAACTACTCCGATTCTGCACGCCTTACAAGCAGCTATCCAATTACTGGTCTTCCGGGAGATACACTCTACCTTGAACTGAACGAGAACTATCCTGACCTCGGCTATCCCAATGATTTCCGTTTTGAGGTGGATGATGTGGAGATCATCGCGAGCCGGCAGGAAGATATATTCTATTGCAAGCCGGCCTTTGATATCGAAATGAGTGAATCCGGAACTCTGGCACTTGATATCGAGCGTAGATCGCAGGGGAAAAGCCGCAGGTTGGCTGCCGAAAATGCAAAAACGCTAATATATAACTGGGAATTGAAAGATTCTGTTCTTTACCTGGATCAGTTTTTCCACCTTCCCAAGGGAGAAAAATGGCGTGCACCGGAGACGAACCTTACCCTGAGAATCCCGGAGGGAATGGTGTTGTATATCGGTGATGAAATGCATGAGATCATCTATGATATTCAAAATACGGAAGATGCATGGGATTTTGATATGACCGGTAAGATGTGGATCATGACCGAAGAGGGTCTGAGTCCGTACGGTAAGCAATGACTGTCACCTGATCCAATGGCTCGTTAAAACTGGCTGTTCCAAAATGTGTGCTAAAAATCTGAACTCATCACGCTTCCCTGAACTCACCTGCTGAAGCGCATACAGGAACAGTCAACACTCACGGTGTGACTTCTGGGGATCCCCGGATTCACACCGTGAGTTACTTATTCTAAAAATCATCCGGTTAGGTTTTGTTTAGTACTTAAAATAAAATATTCAACCCCTTCAGGGTTGTTTAACTTCGGACACTTAATCCACCGGTCGTAACCGGTGGTTATTCATAATTCTACCCCGGTCGGGGTAGATTATCTTGTTGGGTAATCATTAAAAAATGGTCCTGTGTTGTTATGCAGTGGTAAAACCCATTATTGGCCGGATGGTGCCATGCGCAAGATAGATAAAACAGGTATTTCCTCCCCCTGGTCCTACGGACCTTTCCCCCTCGGTGAGGGGGATATTTTGCCTCTTTTCCCTAATGCGGATGTGATAAATGTCCCCCGCTGGCAGGGGTATCTGTCCCCCATTGGGTGGACAGCACGGGGGTGAAATTTCTCTTTCTATCTTTTGATGAATAACGATAACCGTTTTACGAAACTGACCCTGTGAAATAATGTTTGGTTTTGGGTGCTCCATCTTCAACTTTCGCTATTCCACAGGGCGGGCATCGTTATCGAACACCGACCATCGTTTCACTCATGGATTTCCCGGTGAGTTATATTGTTAACCTATTGACAAGACCGTTTCTTTTTCTTACCTTAGATAGCAAATGAGCAGGTAAAACACATAAAATTTACAGAAATCATGCAAACCTTTATTTTATTGACAAAGCTCTCCCCTGATCTTTCAAGGAAGATGAAGGATCGTGCAGAGCTCGGCAGGACCTGGCTTGACCAGGTAAAGAAGAAGTGTCCGGAAGTAAAGTTCCTTGCCCACTATGCACTGCTCGGGCAGTATGATTTTCTGGACATTTATGAAGCCCCCAACGAGGAGGTGGCCACCAAGGTATCGATCATCAGCCAGGTCCACGGCGCTTTTCAGGCACAGAGCCTGCCAGCTATCCCCTACAAACGTTTCCTGGAATTAACAAAGGAAGTGTAACGCTTCAGGAAATCTATGCTTAGGGATTCGATTTTATGATTAACGTTTCGATTTTTTTCTATCTTTGCACTACTTTTTTTG
>CAZTES010000164.1:0-7909 GCA_964612275.1 uncultured Rikenellaceae bacterium | reverse complement strand
TGCTTCGTAATAATCATTCAGGATCAGGAGGTTCTGGTAATCATCGTCAAGCATGGCGGTAATATCATGCCCGATCCCGTTGCCCACGGTATTTATGCCATTTTCATCACTGACCAGTGCAAGGATTGTCGGCTCCTCATCCGTAATGCCTCCGGGTGCAAAGTGAGTATTGTTCATGAATAGTTGAATTTCCGGGCCGGTATAATCCATGACAGGATCTTCTGAGAAACCGCCGATCAACACATCATTGAAATAACCGTTTGCATCTCCAGGCTCCCCTTTACCGTAATAATTAATCTTTCCGAAATCGATCTGGTAGGAGATATCTTTTGGGACGACAAAGGTAAAGGAAAACCGCCCTTCTTCTATGCTTGCCTGCCCTTTATAGAGGATGTTTTCCTGAGCCATGAAGGTCATGGGTGGGTCGTTATCGTTCCCAAGCGTTGTAACCAGTATGGGTTTATCATATATTACCGGGTAAAGGATCCCTGAGAACTCTTCAAGAAAGGCTCCGGTGTAATCTTCAATATGACCAGACAGGGTAACTTTGCTCAATGCTTTGAGTGTATCATTGGCGAGAGCAATATCCTTCCCGTTTATTGAATCGGTCATGATGTTGAACTGGGGGAATGCCAGTTTCAAGGCAGGATCTCCCAGTAAGGTGAAGTTTCTTTTGTTTTCACTGGCGCCGGATGTATTTTTTGTTAGCCGTAAAACATCGCCAAGGCGGTAAGGTTCCTGATCTGCATCTTTCTCGAAAACAAAATTGTAGAAATTCTGGTTGAGCACATAGTTCGGGTTTGAATAGACCAGGCGGGTTGTGGTCAACAAACCGATCCCTCCACCGCCTGAGTTTAATAAGACCTGTTCCCCGGCCGATGTTTTCTTATTGATCTCTCCAGTACCAGTTCGTTCGATATCGTCAAACCGGCTGAATTCACAGGTGGCAGTGATGAACAGTGGCAGGTGATCAAAATTGTCCCAGGAGAGGATGTCACTTACACCCACTATCCCTTCATGGGCTAATCCGCGTTCGTTCCCATGTCCGACATAATTGACGATGAGTGCACCCGAATTGACCCTGTCGTTTATGGCACTGTTCACTTCAGGGTATGCCTCACCACTGGGAGAGGATTCTTGTGGATAGGCATCGAGTAAGATCTTCTGGGTAACAAATGCCGGATATGCTGCATTGACCTGGTTGGCAAGGGAATTGGCATCACTCATGTGAATATTATTGTCTTCGTCATCACCGATGAAGCAGATTATATTCCTCCACTCTCCCCGGGTTTCGGGACTCGTATAATGAATTATTTTGTTGATAACCGCCTGAGCCTCATCAACTGTTGACACGGGAAGACGACCAATACCTGTATCGATCAAACCACTGACAACCTCCTCCCCATCATCCAGGATTCCAAAAAAATCATCCGTGACATAAGACTTGGTAGGACTCAATGAGTTCAATGACTGGTAGGTGAGGATGAAGTTTGTATTGTTTTTATGGTCAGAAATGTTATCGAATGATCCGTCTCCGAAAAGCAGGAGATACCAGGGTTGGTCTTCAGGCACAGAGGCTCTGTCGTACAGCATTTTTATGAAATCCCGAATGGCAGATACATCGGGCGCACCGGAAGAGAATTCATTGTAAATCTGGGCAGGAGTTACCACTACCGTCCTCAGGTTATCCTGTGTGATGTGCAGGTCAGCCAGCTGGTTAGCCTGATCGAGAAAATCCGGGTGTGTAACAATGACCATATCAACAGGATCAAGTCCATGAAGATCCTGGTTGGGTACCGGATTTTCTGCAATCTCCGGAGTTAGAAAGGAGGTATTGTCAAACAGGATGAAGTTTCGCAATGAATCTGTTCGGGCTTTGAATTGCAAAGTTCCCGATGCGAATACCGTTGGTAACTCTTTCACGTTATAGCTATCTGTTATATCCCAGACACGGAATGAGGACTGGGCTTCCGAAAGCTGAAAAGAAGAGATGCTGCCCGGACCGACAGATTCGATATCCCGAAAATGCATTTGAGAACCCGTCATAACCAGCTGACTGCGGATATTCAACACCAGGTAATCAAGCCAGCATTCCGCAGCACTGTATCCATTGTTCTGAAAAGTGAGTGAGATATCCATTTCATCATCATCGGTTGTAAAAGTGTGAATGGAAGCATTGGTACTGGCGTAATCAGATGTGGTGCTGGCAATGTTCACGCTGGAAAGATCAATTGATGCAATATTCTCACCGTCCACTTTCAGGATAAACGAACTGGTAAGGCCTGACCTGGCAAGAACCCTGGATTTAAGCTTGACCTGCACTGCGGGTAAAAGGTGAGGGAAGGTGAAACGGAATGCATTACCCCCGTAACTCAAAAGCGGTTCAAACCATTCCCTTCCTGATTTGATGAGATTTACCTTTTCCATTTCGTGGGATGCATAGTTGTCGTATGTTGATACGATGGTATTCTCAGGCTCTGTGACCTGCGCTGTAAGGGCAATTGATTTGCCAGTTCCTGCATCTGAAGTGATATAATAGTATGCTGCATCAGAGTACAGGTGTCTTGTATGAAGAAACATCTGTTCATCACTGTTGTATCTCCACTCCCCAGGTCCCTTTCCGTAAAACAGGATGTAATCGCCTTGATTAAAGATGCCATCGGTTCCTTTCTCAACCCATATTGCATTTTCCATCAGATCGTCAGGCCGTGCCAGGGCTGAATTAAAGGGAAGCATTTTGCCTCCGTTTCCAAATACCCGGGGGCTTGAAGGGTTGGTAACTCCCATGGAGACCAGCTGTGAATAGGTAAGTTTATATATCCCGTCCTCCGGAATCTTCACTTTTATCCAATACCCGCTGGAGAGGCACGAAGATCCGGCATATTTTCCTGCTTTTTGTCTGACTGCTTCAGCAAAAGAATCCGGTGTGACGGGATCCTGGCGAATCACTCTTGAGATCTTTGTGTCCTGTGCGGTTAGTAAATAATTACAGGACAATATGCCGACAATCAATCCCGTTATTAGATATCTCTTCTTCATATGAAACATTGCATCTGTAAATAATCACAAATAAACAAAATGTAAAGAAAATTGAGTTTTATTGCCGGGGGTGAAGTAATTTTGTTTATTAGAAAATTAAACGGTCTGATAGCCGTTTATATTGTAAGAGTTTGAGACAAATGAGGACAAGCAGGAAAACAGGCAGCAAGGGAATGCAGGTCGGATTTGGCATACGGACCACTTCTATTCTCCTTTTTATTTCACTTTTTGTCCCTTTTCATGGCACCGGGCAGGATGTAATCTTTTCCCAGTTTCATGGGAATTTACTTTATCACAACCCGGCCTTTGCGGGTTCAGCAGATTACAACCGTTTGTCCATCAACTACAGAAATCATTGGCCGGAGCTAAGTTCTGATTTTGTTACGTATAGTGCTTCGTATGACCAACCGGTAGAACTGTTGCATGGAGGGATTGGTATTCACCTGTTCAATGATAACCTGGGAGATGGTACTCTTCGTATATTTTCAGCAGCATTCATATATACCTATCATTTACAGGTAACACGGGAATTTTTTGTATTTGCCGGATTTCAGGCATCGGTGAACCAGAACCGGCTTGCATCGGATAATCTGGTTTTTGAAGATATGATCGATCCTTTTCGCGGTGTTGTATTTCAAACGGCAGAAGATATCCATGGATATCAGAAGATTTACCCTGATTTTGCTGTGGGTTTTCTGGGGATCTATAAGGGATTATACGGGGGTATCACCATCCACCACCTGGCTAAACCCGGGATTTCTGAAAACCCGGTGGATGAGACCAGGTTGTCGAGAAAATACTCAATACACCTTGCAAACAACTTTTACCTGAAAGGAACGTCAAACCAGGCAGGCGCTATCATCTTGACAACAAACCTTTTGTTTCAACAACAGCATCATTATCAAAACCTGAATTATGGATTTGTGCTGGCAAGGGAGCCGGTATCGCTGGGAGTGTGGCTCCGGCACGATTTTGCCTTTTCCAACAATTCAGCAATTTTTGGCCTATCCGTTAATTACCACAATATCAGTGTAAGTTATACCTATGATCTGGTGTTTAAAGGTGCCGGACCGGGGCTGCCCGGGACGGGTGCCCATGAAATTACCTGTATTGCAGGATTCAGCCCTGTTAAAAAAAGAGGTTTAATTAAGGCAATAAAAGTCCCTAAAATTTAGTTATTTAGAAAAAATATATTTATTACATCAAATTTTATTATATTTGGATATGTTATTCGCTAAAAATCTAATTGTTATGATCCTAAAGTTTAAATACTTAGCTGGTGTAATAGCTATATCGGTTGTTGTTACCTCATGCGGTTTGTTTGGCGGTAAAGGTGATAAGAACACCTCCTCGACTACCGGTTGGAAATATAATGATCCGGATTATGGAGGATTCGAAGTAGTTCATGATTACGATCAGGAAACCGGCCCCGGACTTGTTCTCATTGAAGGGGGTACTTTCACCATGGGCAGGGTAGAACAGGATATTACCTATGATTGGAACAATATACCACGAAGGGTAACGGTATCTTCTTTCTACATTGATGAAACAGAAGTTAAAAATGTAGATTACAGGGAATACCTTTATTGGGTACAGAGGGTATTTGTGAGCTTCCCGCAGGTTTACAGGAATGCACTTCCCGATACTCTGGTTTGGAGAAGCCCGCTAGCATACAACGAACCCTATATAGAATATTATTTCAGACACCCATCCTATAATGATTATCCCGTAGTAGGTGTCAACTGGTTG
This sequence comes from uncultured Rikenellaceae bacterium, assembly GCA_964612275.1. Lineage (GTDB taxonomy): Bacteria > Bacteroidota > Bacteroidia > Bacteroidales > VadinHA17. The sequence goes on along the minus strand of CAZTES010000164.1, from coordinate 3,121 downwards.
CAGGCAAATGATTATTGTGTCTGGAGAACGGACCGGGTAAATGAAATGGTGATTATTGATTATGGTGTGCTTAGTTTGGACCCAAACCAGGTTGATGAAAATAATTTCAATTCGGAATCATATCTTGTAGGGCAGTATGAAGGTGTGGTAAATCAAAACCTGCCGAGCCTTGATCCGAACCAGGAAGAGAGAAGGGTACGCCTGGAAGACGGTATTCTTCTTCCAAAATACCGGCTCCCAACGGAAGCAGAATGGGAATTTGCTGCACTTGCTTTGATAGGAAATACCTTTGAAGAGCGGCTTTATGAACGCAGGATCTATCCGTGGGATGGGCACAACGTTAGAAATGCTGAACACCGGTACAGGGGCCAGATGCTGGCAAATTTTGTCAGGGGTAAAGGTGACCTGATGGGAGTTGCCGGACACCTGAACGACAATGCAAGCATTTGTGCACCGGTCAAGTCTTACTGGCCCAATGATTATGGATTGTACTGCATGGCCGGTAATGTGAACGAATGGGTGCAGGATGTCTACCGACCGCTCTCCCTCCAGGATGTTGAATCATTTAATCCATTCAGGGGCAATATCTTCCAGACACTTGAACGTGATCAGGAAGGGAATGTTGCTGAGAAAGATAGCCTGGGTAGATTGCGGTGGAGAGACGTGACTGAAGTTGAATCCGCAGATAGATACAACTACCAGAAAGCCGATTACCGGAATTATATGGACGGAGATGTCCAATCCAGATTATCGGAGAGTTGGCTGATTGAAGAAGATACACTGGGTACTTCCGGTATGTATGCACAATTTGCATCTGCAGAGAGAGATGATTATACCTCCCTGATAAATGATAGAGCAAGAGTTTATAAAGGAGGATCATGGAGAGATAGAGCATACTGGCTGAGCCCCGGAACAAGACGGTTCCTGGATGAGGAGAGTGCAAGACCCGACCTGGGATTCCGCTGTGCCATGATCCGTGTCGGAAGCCCTGGCGGATTATAAAAAAAACATTATAGATAGGGATAAACCTCATTAAATTTAATGAGGTTTTTTTTATCTGTTAACGATACACTGATCAACGATTCATTTCATGTTTCGGCCGATGAATATCCAAAAACTGTATACCCTTTTTGTTGAAAATCCGGTCATCTCTATCGACTCCAGAATACGTAGCGAAGGTGCCATTTTCTTTGCCCTGAGAGGAGAACGGTTCAATGGGAATGAATTTGCTGAGGCAGCACTGGATAACGGCTGTTCGTACGCTGTAATTGACGATAAAATTAAGGCTGAAGATGAACGGTACATTGTTGTTGAAAATACCCTGGAATGCCTCCAGGAACTGGCAGCAATGCACAGAAATTGTTTTACCATACCGGTTATCGGCATCACCGGTACAAATGGCAAGACAACAACTAAAGAACTGATTGCGAGGGTGTTGGAAAGAAAATACAATGTGCTGTACACCAAAGGAAACCTGAATAATGAAATTGGCGTACCCCTTACCCTCCTGTCCCTGTCCCCTGAAACCGAAATTGCTGTTGTGGAAATGGGGGCCAATCATATCGGGGAAATAAAATACCTGTGCCAGATGACCAGACCTACACACGGGTTGATCACGAATGTTGGAGTGGCACACCTGGAAGGATTTGGCTCACCTGAAAATGTTCGTAAGGCAAAAGCTGAGTTATATAATTTCCTTGAAGTAATGGAAGGAGTGATTTTTTACGATGAAAAGAATGAAGGTCTGAACACGATGCTTCAGGAAAGAAGAATCAACAAGATACCATACTGCGATATCCGGCTTTTCAGTGGTGACCTTCCTGAAACCGGTAAACCCTATCTTCTGAGCATGACCCTCCATTACCTGGGTGATGAATTGCAGATCCATACCAGACTGGCAGGAAATTACAATGTTGAAAATGTAATGGCTGCCGTGCGTGTCGGTGACTATTTTAACGTGGGTATTCATCAGATCATTGAAGCCATTGAATCGTATGTTCCTGAAAACAACCGTTCACAAATAGTCTACTCAAAACACAATACCATCCTGCTGGATGCTTATAACGCAAATCCTACCAGCATGATTCTTGCTATCGATGATTTTTTGAGATTTAGTGGCACGAATGGTTTACTCATCCTTGGAGATATGCTTGAGCTTGGTGGTACAGCAGTGGAAGAACATAAGAAACTGGTTGCCAGGATGAAGGGGGACGGAATAAATAATGTCATCCTGGTTGGTTCGGTTTTCAGTGAGATTGGTTCCGATGGAGATTATCAAACCTTTCAAACCGTTGATGATCTTATCGGCTGGCTGAAAAGCAATCCCCTTCGGGGCAGGGAGATATTCATTAAGGGATCAAGAAAAATTGGCCTTGAAAGAATAATCGATTCGCTTTAACGATGGTTTCGAAAACATTAAAGGATTAACTTTGCAGAAACAGAGAACGGATGAACAGAAAAATAATGGATCCCGACGGCAGGTTGCTGGGTTTGCGGTATAAATCGCATCCATGGCATGGTGTTGAAATTGGCAAGGATGCTCCTGAGGTAGTGACCTGTTTTATCGAAATGGTGCCTACCGATACTGTAAAGTATGAGATTGATAAAGAAAGCGGATACCTGCGAATCGACAGGCCGCAGAAATATTCCAATATTGTCCCCGCATTGTATGGATTTATCCCTCAAACATATAGTGGTCAGCGGGTTGCCGAACTCAGCATCCAGAAGACAGGTAAACCCAACATAGAGGGAGACGGTGATCCCATTGATATATGTATTTTAACTGAAAAGGAGATCACTCACGGAGATATCCTTGTGGAGGCAAGGCCGATCGGTGGATTTCGGATGATTGACGGAAACGAGGCAGACGATAAAATCATTGCGGTCCTGTACAATGATGCCGTCTATGGTGGTTATGAAGATGTAAACGATTGCCCGCCGGCAGTGATAACGCGGTTAAAGCACTACTTTCTCACCTATAAAGACCTTCCAGGAAATCGGAGGGATTGTGAGATCACGCATACTTACGGGATAAAGGAAGCACTTGATGTGATCAAACGGTCAATGGATGATTACAAAACCCGGTTTGCTTCCCTGAAGCATGCGCTTTCGTCGGATTGAT
>CAZTES010000163.1:0-7913 GCA_964612275.1 uncultured Rikenellaceae bacterium | reverse complement strand
CATCCGTTTTGTAGACATCGCCCAGGGGAGACAATCCTCCGGCCATGTCTCCATACAGGGTGCCGTATCCGACTGCAGCTTCACTTTTATTGGAAGTATTCAGCAGGATATTTCCGAATTTATTGGAGACAGCCATTAGCAGGATCGCCCGTATTCTTGCCTGAATGTTTTCTTCTGTTTTATCGGGAGGATGGTTCTGAAAGAGGGGTTTTAATGCATCATCAAACTGCTGTACGATGGTTTCAATGGGTTTGATATCGTGTTTGACATTCAGGTTTTTTGCCAGTAACAGTGCATCTGAGACCGAATGTTCCGATGAATATTTTGATGGCAGCAGGAGGGTTTCGACCTGTTCACTGCCCAGGGCTTTTGTTGCCAGCACCAGGCTGACTGCTGAGTCGATGCCCCCGGATAATCCGAGTATTGCTCGTTTAAATCCCGCTTTTCGGAAATAATCCTTCAACCCGAGGATGAGGGCATCATGGATTTTTTGAATCCTGTCCGGTTCTTTGCGAACAGCGTGAATCTCATCACCCCGGATATCCTGCAGGTCGTAAATTTTGAAATCCTCTTCAAACACTTTCAGGCAGTCGAACAGGATTCCATGCTGGTTCACGACAAGGGAGCCTCCCTCAAAGATCAATTCATCCTGCGCTCCAACCTGGTTTACCATGATCACCGGCAACCCCAAGGACCTGGCTTTATTGATGAAGATCTGCTTTTTTACCTCATCACGGGTGGAAGAAAAAGGAGAAGCGGCAATATTGATCACAAGATCGGGTTGATACGCTGAGAGTTCCTTCATCGGCGCAACCGTGTAAAGCCGTGTATTGCCAAATGCATTGTCGAAGGGTTGATCATCCCAGAGATCCTCGCAAAGGGTTATGGCAATCGTTAAACCCTTATGGGAAACGACCTGAAAGGAGGGATTGGGCTCAAAATAGCGGTATTCATCAAAAATATCGTAAGTCGGCAACAGTGATTTATGAATGGTTGCCCGGATCTTTCCCCCAGAGATGAAAAAGGCTGAATTATAGAGTTTTTTTCCGACCGGTCGGGCATTGATGCTCGGTCCACCAACAATGGCTGCAATTTTTTTACAGCTCGCCGTGATCTCCTGTAGCGATTGGGTGCACTGATCGATGAATGATTTTTGCTCCAGCAGATCGAGGGGAGGATACCCGCAAATGCTTAACTCGGAAAAGACAACCAGGTCAGCACCTCCCTTTTCTGCTGCACGGATCATTTTCCTGATCGACGCAACATTGGCTTCAAAATTTCCAACATGAAAGTTTATTTGTGCCAGGGCAATTTTCATGGATCTGACAGGTAAATGTACCGATTAAAAATTTACACCAACTCGTAAAGCAATGGTATTCAACACAATCCGGTCTTCAGGCTGGTTGCTGAAATCTTTGGTCACGTCAATCAACGATTGACTGAAGGAGAGCCCCAGCACAATGGATGTATTTCCACCCAATGAGTATTCCAATCCGATGCCAAAATGATAACCGAGATTAAACAAATTGACCTCTTCATTGATCCGTTCATCTTCAAAACCATTCGATTTATCACCGACAGCCTTCAGTTTAAACTGTATATCGAAACCCAATTGTGCAAAATAGGTCATGTACCCGATCTCATTGGTTTTTAATGTAAGACCAATCGGGAAACTTAAATATTGTAGCTTGTAGGTAACCGTTGTCCCGGGTAACAAGGTGTCAACCTCTTCCTGTGTCCTGAAGAATGTGCTGTCTGAATGCCTTAATTTCCCCCCGATAAAATTCAGTGAAATACCGGTTGTGAATGCATAGTTTTCGGTAAAAAAGTTATGGAGTGTTAACCCAAAGTTTAAACCAGCCCGGCTTCCGTTGCTCGTTATTTCATTGTTATCTGAGCTCATCCAGGCAACCTGGGGATCGATAAAAATTCCAAATTGAATGCCCTGGCTCAAACCCAGGTGAACGGGAATCACCAGAAGAAACAGAAAGATAAACCTTCTGATCCGGTATTTTTTTCCTAACCCGGAGAAACCATCTTGAAATCTTTTCGATGTTACCATGGTTTTTATTCTTGAATAATCTTTTATTATTTTGCAGGTGCTTGTTCCTGTGAACCGGATAACCTGATGTAAAGATATAAAATGTTGGGCATTTCACTAAGTTCCGAAAGTGAACGGTATGTTTTCAAAGTATACGCCTTATTTAAATAACAGGATAACAGCAGATATCGATTAAGACAATGAAGAAAATCCAATCTCTTTTCATCATTACTTTTCTCCTGGTTCTTTCCTGTCAGAGAGGACCACTGGATGTTAATACGTCAGGCATTGATCTTGAAATAAACATCCTTCGGCTGGAAAAGGATCTGTTCGAATCAGATCGTGAGGATTTAAAGGCCACCATTCAGGTGGTTTCAGAGAAATACGGAGAATTTCTGTCCCTTTTTAACCGGGTCATTCATATTGGAGAGACCGGATCACCCGGTTACCAGGAATACCTGAGTTTATTTCTGAATGACAAGATAAACAATGAAGTATATGAAAAAACGATGGAACTATTTCCCGACCTGGAGGAACTGGAAAAAAAGCTGACAGATGCTTTTAAACATTATCGGTATTACTTTCCAGAGAAAGAGATTCCTGCAGTGTATAGTTTTGTTTCACGATTCAACACCTCACTGATTGTCGGTGAAAATGTACTTGGCATCGGTTTAGATCGTTATCTGGGAAGCGATTGTGAGTATTACCGGCAGCTTGGGTTACCGCAATATTTGCAGTTCAATATGCATAAGGATAAAATTGTTCCGGATTGCATGTATGCCTGGGCAAGTACGGAATGGATTTTTGAAGGGGAAGACTCCCGGGACAAACCCTCACAGAATGTTCTTAATCATATGATCTATCAGGGGAAACTGTTGTATTTTGTCCAGGCGATGATGCCTGATGCTGAGGAGGAATTGATCATGAGGTTTTCTGAAGAGCAGATGAAATGGTGCCGGATGAATGAACAGACAATGTGGGTTTACCTGATCGAAAACAAACTTCTTTACGATACCGATTATTTGACCATAAATAAACTTACCAAAGAGGGACCTTTTACAAGCTATTTTCCGAGAGAATCTCCGGCACGGGCTTCTGTCTGGCTTGGATTACAGATTGTAAAACAGTATATGGAAAAGATGAGTGATGTGAGTCTTAACGAGCTGATGCGTGATACCGATTATCAGAAGATCCTTCGGCTTTCTCAATATAATCCATAAAAAAAAAGCACACCACAGTGTACTTTTTTAAATGATGTATTTACAGACTGTACTACGCTTCGTGGATAGCTTCCACCGGACATACATCCACACACGAGGCACAATCCGTACAAAGTTCAGGGTCAATAACATAGATATCACCTTCGGAAATAGCTTCTTCTGGACATTCATCAATGCATGCTCCGCAAGCAGTACAATCATCAGTTATTACATGAGCCATCTTTACGAAAATTTAAGTTAGAAATTCTGTTACAAATTTAGGATAAAATAGCACTTTGGCTAATGTTTTAAAGCATTTGGTTTTCTTTTTTTTTCAACAGGCTGGAAACTGCGATCCAGGCCATATTCCCTGGTGCAAGTTCAAGCACTGCTTCGTCGATATCAAAGGTTGGGGAATGAAGGGAAGGAGCGACTTTTGCGCCTGGTTTCCTGACCCCGATCCGGTATAATGTAGCAGGGAAAACCCGGGCGAAGTAAGCAAAATCTTCGGAACTCATTCTCAGGTCCAGGTTAATAATGTTTTCTTTTCCTGCATATTGGGAAGCAGATTCCCGTGCCCTGGCGGTAACCTCGTGATCGTTTGTCAGGAACGGGTACCCGGGGGCCACACGGAACTCGCACGATCCGCCTTTTTCACCGGCTAATTTTTCTGCGGTTTCTCTCATGATTCGGTGTGCTTCCTGGCGCCACTTCTCGTTGAAGGTGCGAAATGTTCCTTCTATTGTAATTTCTACTGGAATGATGTTGGTGGCACCATGAGCCAGGAACTTTCCGAAAGAGAGGATGGTTGGCACACCGCCTGATTTTTTTTCATTAATTGACTCTTTCAGGGCGACGACAATTTTTGAGGCAATCAGCACACTATCGGTTGTCTCCTCAGGGAAAGCGGCATGCCCTCCTTTCCCCCTGATAGTGATGTAGATCTCATCGTTTGATGCCATATAGATACCGCTGCGAAAGCCAATTTGTCCGGTTTTCAGTTCAGGTGCAACATGTTGGGCAATGATTGCCTGCGGTCGGGGATGTTGAAGTATCCCCTCGTCAAGCATCCGTTTTGCACCACCGGGAACAAGCTCTTCACCTGGTTGAAAGACCAGCAGCACGGTTCCATCAAATTCATTCCGGATCTCTTGCATTATCCTGGCAGTGCCCAGCAGGGAGGAGACATGAACATCGTGGCCACAGGCATGCATCACCCCTTCATTTTTTGACCGGTAGTTTACCCGGTTCGCTTCTGAAATGGGAAGAGCATCCATCTCGGCCCGCAAAGCGATAACCTTGCTTTCCGGATTGTTTCCTTTGATCGTCCCGATAATGCCGGTTTCAATAATTCCGGATTGAAAAGGGATATTCATGGTTTCCAACTCCCCGGCAATGAATGCTGACGTTTTCCACTCCTGGAACGATAGTTCAGGATACATGTGAAGGTGTCTCCTGATCCGGATGATATCTTTATGGTACTTTCGGGCGAGGGTTTTTATGGTTTGTGGTGTGATCATTGCGATGTGTTTGTTTTACGGGATTTATCCTGCTGGAATGGATAAGATTTAACTCAAACGGGTTGCATTAAAAATCGAGGTTCAAAGAGAGGTAAAAGATGCGGGGAAGAAGAACATCACTTTCGATTCCCCATGCCCAGTCAGCCCGGATAAAATATCCGAACAGCTGACTCCTCAACCCGCAACCAAAACCGTATACGAAGGGATCCCGGTTTGTCTTGATGGTGACCGTTATTGGACCATTTTTTATCTCCTCGCTGTCGTAGGCATTCGAACCAGCCCAAGGATGAGCACCACTCCAGGCTGTTCCAACATCTGCAAAACCAACAATCTGGAAACTGGAGAGAAAATTGGAACTGATCGGATGGTTTGCAAAATATCGGATCACAGGCCACCGGATCTCACTGTTTATCAGTACAAAATTGTTCCCGTTCCGGATGTTTTGAATAAATCCCCGCATGTTGGTTGCCAGGGTTTGAAAAGCATAATTCTGGCTGGCGTCAATGGGAATGGACTTGTCAAAGGGATTTTCCCTGTACTTCTTGTTCAAATAATAGATCCAGTTATCGACGCTTCCCAGGTAGTAGATCAGCTTGCTGTGACCGAACGATGTACTGATAGCAAAACGGTTCGCCCAGATCAGATCACGATGGATCTTCTGGTAATGCCGGATATCCGCTCCCAATACAAAAAGATCGGATTTTTTCTGCTCGAGCTGGTAATAAAACTCGCCGAAGATTTTGTACCGGGTACCGTTGTAAATATTAAGCCCCTTATAACGTGTATTGTCGAAAATATATTCCAGTTTCAGTCCCGCCCAGGTCCTGTAATAATTTTCCTCATTGAGTGTCCTGGTTGAAGTAGCCAGATACACATTCCTGTCTCTGCGGATCTGAACGGTCCCTTTCATTGCCTTAACCTGGTTAAACGGATACCGAAGTGAAAAATAAAGCTCATTGGAATGTACTTTGTTTAACGTTGATTCTGATGTGGAGGATTCTGATAGGGCATTGAATGCCTGGCGGTGAAAAATCAATTGCTTGTCGTATCTTCCTTTCAGGCTTTCAACACTGATCAGGTATTCATTACTGTCAAAATTACCGGCAAACCGAAAGCCTCCGGTGATCTTGTAATCCTCAAACAGATCATTCGTCCCCACTTTGAACAGCATATTTAATCCTGGGTTATAGTAGACCGATCCACCGGTAAACGTTTGATAGGAGTTGTTCAGGAAACTGAAATCAACCTGGGTGGTAAAATAATTGGTATAAAAAGCCGTTTCATAAATTCTGATATTGGGCAGTTCCAATTCCCCCGTATCAAGATCAATGTCACTATACTCTTTCAGGAGAAGCTGGTTGTAGTAGTTCTTTTTTTCCTCCTCGAAAATGTAGTTGTTGATATCGATCAGTTCAGCTTTTTCAAAGTATGCATATAGGGGTTTGGTTAAGGTATCCCTTCTCAGTTTGTCCTCCCGGATCAACTGTTGCCGGATTTGTTCAATACTATCCGCTTCGTGGAGTTCACGTGTTCTGATCTTCCTGAAATCAGTGTTTTTCAGTGGCTGAGGAATCAGTTCCGGATCGTTAACAAACTGGTCCTTGTACATGTAATACCTGTCGTTAGAGTAGATAATCTCCCCATAGGTTCCTGGATTTTGAGAATAATCCTGTTCCAGAATATTCCTTTCATAGTTGGTGAGGGGATAGGATTCGGCAAAATAACGGTAATGTGTCGTCGTGTCGATGTAACTGATGGCACTGTCAAATCTGGCAACATACCGGTTCAGAATACCATTCTGATCGTTCAGGTAAAGGAAGTTGTTATATTTTATTTCAGCCGGTTGGAGCTTATCAATGTATTTCCCCTCTCTCAGACGGGTAAGATAGGGTGATCTGTTTTTATAATCATACATAAAGAGATCGAATGTAAGTCCGAGTTTTTCAGACGGCTCCAGGTCAAAACGGAGGGTGTCATAGAGTCTGTTTGAACTGAAAATAATCGCTTCTGAGTTATGAATAAACCGGGGATGGAAATCATCCGCCAGATCATGGGTAATCTGCTCATTTGTACCAGAAGCAATGGTGTGTACGAACAGATCTGTTATGCCTTCTTTTACGGCGGAAAAGACAAAGAGAGTTCCGTCATCAGAGTAGGAAAAATCGAGGATCTTATCAAAGTAAAGAAGATTTTTTCGTTCAATCTCACGGGTGGACAAACGGTAGAGATATTGTCCTATACCTCCTTTTTCTTCCGTAATGAAAGCTATGAGTTGGCCGGAGGGGTGCCAGGCGATAATCGGATAGGAGTAATCGGTAATCTGGTCGATTTTAGGCTCTTTTTTAAAGATCTTCTTATGCTTACCCGTCGATTCATCATAGAGCCATATTTTGTATTGCCCCGATTCATTGGTTGAATAGGCTACATAGCGGCCATCCGGACTGATCTTTATTTCCTTATAAACCCTTGATTTTTTTGGTTTTTCCAGGATGGGAGGACCTTCCGGCAAATCCCGGCCTATATTTGCATCTTTGTAAAGATCGCGGTAGTATGCAAGCCATTCCCTGGAAAGATCCTTGATTTTATAGCCCAGAACATAGAGGAATCCATTGTTTACATTCTTGTTTATCCTTGTCAGATAAATGATGTTTGGAATGATTGCTTCACCATACTCTTCTGCCAGGAATTTCCAGAACGAGTGCCCGGCATAGACTGCCTCTTCACCGGTTAACCGGTTGAACCGTTTATACTTCCCGGAAAGAATCCCATCCTTGATCCGGTTTTCAACTTCATAATCCCAGGGATTGGAAAGATAGGAGATCAAACCCTTATAGTACCAGTCTGGCAGGTTAATTAATGTGGAGTTTGCCACTCTGTCCTTCACATCACCACTGTACAACATCTCGTAGATCAGTACCTCAGCAATGGCAGAATTGATCTGTTGTTCAAATTTTTTATGATCCCCCTCAAAATATAAAATGACTTTGTTTTTAATGATTTTTGTTACGCCCCCTGTGTTGAATTCTTCATTGCCTGCAATCAGACCAATATTGCTCTGTTTGAAGTCGGAAAGCTTGTTGTAGATGATGAAGATCAACCGCTTGTCCAAATAGTAATCAAAATAATCTTCCAGCTCGATGATCCGCTTCTCTG
>CAZTES010000162.1:0-7937 GCA_964612275.1 uncultured Rikenellaceae bacterium | reverse complement strand
ATTTCTGCTTCGTAACTGTGTTGCTCGGCAGTTTCAGGCCACCGTTCAAAATTTCTTACTTTGGCTTCTGATAAGGTATTGGTAAAATCATCGATGAGGTTGTATATGTTTTCCTTTTTCAGGAGGCCACTTCTCAATGAAATCCACCGTTCTTTGAATTGATTCACAAAGAGAGAATCCCGGCTCAGTTTTTCCCACCAGAAAGGAACTATGAAAGAATCCCAGGGACGATATCTACTGTAATCGACCTGCCAACCCTCAACCACAAAAAGATCTTCTGGATACCATGCCTTTCCAAAGCTCAGGTTACAATCCCATATCGGACCCGCGATCAATTTCCCGTACCGGCTGTCACGGTCTTTATGCAGGAATGCGCTTATCCGGTATGCATCGACGTTTTTAGAGACCTCGTTCAGGATGAAATGGTCTACAAAAGAGAGCAGATCGATGTATTTTACATACCCATTCACGGGATCATTGTAATCCTCATCTTCCATTACGGTCTCAAACTCATTCATGAAATTCTCAATGTAGTTTTGCTGTTGCCAGACTATCTCGTCGGGTTTTGGGTAGTGATAATGGTATTGTGTGCCGAAGAGGGAGTACCAGTACCCCACATTTTCACCACTGACCTTGTCGATTTTTATAATGTATCCGCCGGTTACTGCATCACCGGTTATGTCGGTAGGGTTCATTTCGGTTATGTTTACCCTGTACCTGTCTCGCTTGGTTTTTTCCAGCAAAACATAAAGCCCCCGGTAATCACCATCCAGGATCAGCTCGCAAAATTGTGTGCGGGAAGCATACCTCCCGATCAGGTTTGATAGTTTATAAGCCAGTGCATTACGGATCAGAGACTGGTCATCATAGGGTCCGTTAAGGATCCAGTCATTTTCCGGAGGGAGACGCATTAAAGATACATTCAGATTGTTGCCAAGAGAATCCTGCGTTTCTATCCGGTATTGTTTTTTCGGGTAGTAAAGGGTTGCACTTCCCCTCAGCTCAATGGCGATCTTCCCGTTGTAGTTGTTGAACGGATCCGAAACATAATTCCGTTGTCCAATACCGTTATCGATGATTCCCATGTCGGCAACAATACGGTATTCATCGACAATTTGCTGACCTCCCGTATTGATCACAACAATGGGCAGGTTGGATGAGGTTAACTGATAGGATTTACCCGTTTCAACGTGGTGGAGATTCTGTGATAGGGAAGGGGTATAAGCTGCGGAAAGAGACAACCAAACCACTGTCAGTAAACAGCTTCTTATACCGGATTTGGATTGATTATCAACTGATAAACAATGCAACGGCAGTAGCAATTGCTTTATCGATAAAATGGTGAATCTGCCTTTTAAACGCCCCTTTTTCCTGTATATCGATTTTCTTGTCAATTTGTGCATTCAGTTTCACCAGGGCTTCCATGCTTTATGATTTTTTTCATAATCCTGTTTGTAAAAAAGGGAGAAGGGAATAAAACTACCTATCGTATTTCGATCTCTTTTGCTGCAAGGGAGTTCCCCTCGCTATCAATAAATTCCACAACAAATTTCCCCGCATTGCCAAAGATCATCAAATCCATAACAAAGTCTTCCCCAGGATTCATTATAAATTCCTTTTCAGAGACAAACGACTTTTTTCCATTGTCAAGGACATATAGCTGCCCGGTTAAGGTATCGCCATTTGAAGGTTTACCCAATTCAAAATAGATCCATACCTTGGATCCCTTTGGGAACTGGTCAAATTCTCCTTCACAGGGGGTATTGACGTCGAAGTAGGAACAGAATCGTATGGTGGCTTTCGGTTGTTCCCGGCAGGCGGCGGAGATGATAGCCAGAAATAGTAGTATTGGAATTATTTTTTTTATTTGCCTCAATGTTTTCATGTTCTTTTCGTAATGGGGTTAGTAATTATTTAGAATCAGCTTTCAGGATTTCCGTAATTTCTTTCCAGGTAATCAGTTGAATATCATATTCTTTGATCAGGGATTTCATCTCATCGCTTAGAAAAACGTCGAGATCCCGTTGTCTCCAGGCAGCGCCGAAATCCGGATGATCAATCGTCACAGCCTGTAATTCAGCATTATCTATCCCGGGGTGGATAATGATTTCATTCAATCCCGGTTTCAGATCCTCCATGATCTTCCGGTATCCTTCAAACCACTCCCCGGGTGTTCCATCCTGGGATAACATATGCATTTGATCGATTGTCAACGGGTCAGGTCCCAGCAGTTCGAGCAGCTCTTCCGACAAAAAAGGGATTAGTTCCCCCGGTACAAAAACGGGAATACCATATTCTTTTTCCATACTCAAATAGATTTTTAAAAATTCGGGATTGGCCATCACGCTGCCCATGTGTGTATCTATATGTGTGGGATTAACGCCAAAAGCCACAGCCCGTTCAATCTGGGCCCGGATCTCTTTTTCAACTTCTTCCGCTCTGGCATTTTTTCCAAACTCCTCCACCGTAGCATAGAAAAAGCCCTTTTCATTCAAAAGGCTGGGAATTTCATTGGCTGGCATCACACCTCCCCATTTGTAGTTATCCCATTCTGCCGTTAAGGTTAAATGGATGCCCAGGTCCAGTTCCTGATGTTTTTTTGCATATTCGGCGAATTCAGTAAACCACGGACAGGGGACCATAATGCTTCCGGAAGTTATTCCTTTTTGCTCAAAAAGCTCGATTCCCGCCTGATTGACTGAATGGGCAACTCCCAGGTCATCCGCATGAATGATCAGGAGTTTTGCATCAACGGGATAACCTAATTTTTCTGTGATGCTTGTACTCCCCTGTGCCTGCAGGAGGAGGGTGGCAAAGAAAAACAGGAAGAATGATAGAAATTGTTTTCTCTTTTTCATGATGATATGGTTAAACCAGAACAAAAATAACATTTCCCTGGTAATCAAGCATCAGTGATCACTGCAAGGTAAGGAAGATATTGATAAGTTTTTACCGTCAGCCCTACCTTTTGCCGACTCGTATTTTTTTTGTAATCTTTGTTTTTTTAAGCAGATGCATGAAACGGGTATTACCACTATCCCTTTTATTATTTCTTACTCTTCCTGTTCTACTTCCTGGTCAAACCACTCCGGTTAACCGCGAAAAGTTCCGGCTTCCGATATGCCAGACCACGGATACGATCGTTGTAGATGGGTTACTGGAAGAAAACGTATGGAGCCAGGCAGAACGGGCTGATCGTTTTTACAGGATCCTTCCCATTGACACGGGGTATGCAGATGCACAGACCGAAGTGATGATGACCTATGATCAGGCCAACCTGTATATGGCTATCATCTGTCACGACACATTACCTGGAAAGAGGCCAGTTCAATCGTTGAGGAGGGATTTTAGTTTTGGGAACAATGACAATTTCCTTGCCTTTATCGATACCTATAATGATCAGACCAATGGATTCTCATTTGGAATATCAGCTGCCGGTGCTCAATGGGATGGAATCCAGGCGGACGGGGGGATGGTTTCCCTTGACTGGGATTGTAAATGGAAATCAGCCGTTCAGAACTATTCCGATTGCTGGATTGCAGAATTCAGTATTCCGTTCCGGAGCATCCGGTATCGTGAAGGCGACACGGAGTGGGGGATAAATTTCAGCCGGCTGGATCTGAAAAGCAGTGAAAAATCGAGCTGGGCTCCGGTTCCGCGTCAATTTCAGTCAGCAAACCTTGCTTATACAGGAACACTGGCGTGGGACCATCCCCTGCCGAAAGCCGGCGTTCGTTTCTCGTTGATTCCTTACGTGACCGGTAAAGCAACACAGGACAATTCAAGAGGAACTTCCGATGGGAATAATGGGGGAGGAACGGATTATTCGGGTGGAGCCGGGCTGGATGCTAAAATTACACTCTCTACCTCCATGAACCTCGACCTGACGTTAAATCCGGATTTTTCCCAGGTTGAGGTGGACCGGCAGGTAACAAACCTTGACCGGTTCGAACTGTTTTTCCCTGAAAAAAGGCAATTCTTTCTGGAAAATAGCGACCTGTTTGCAAATCTTGGTGGTCAGGAGAACCGCCCGTTCTTTTCCCGTAGGATCGGACTGGACAGCCGTGTTCTGGGAGGGATCAGACTGAGCGGACAGTTGGGTGAAAATATGCGTATCGGGGTCATGAATATGCAGACCGGTAAGAACGATTCAATTCCTGGAAATAATTTCAGTGTGGCTACAATCCAGCGGAAGGTTTTCAGCCGGTCGAACATCGGCATCTTTTATACGAACAAGCAACGAACAGCAGGCTTTAATGATTCAATTTACAAAGACTACGATTATAATCGTGTAGCCGGTATCGAGTTTAACCTTGCGAGCAGGGATAACCTCTGGACGGGTAAATTCTTTTTCCACCACTCGTTCCATCCAGGAAGTACGAAGAATCCATTCAGCGGAGCCGCAAGACTGCAGTATAATAACCAGCATTTTTCAGCAGCATGGAGACAGGGGTATATCGGGCAGGATTACCGGGCTGACATGGGCTTCGTGAGAAGGACCGGATTTCACCGGATGAAACCATCAATTGGCTATAAATTCTTCCCGCTCACTGAACGGGTTGCGAATCACGGTCCTACCCTTGATGTGGATATGTTCTTTGATCCGGATTTCTCCCTGACCGATCGCGAAATAAAGTTGAGTTATGCTCTCGAATGGCTCAACCGGAGCACGATTGAACTGGAACTGGAAGACAGGTACGTGAAACTGCTGAGACCCTTTGATCCGACAAATACCGGTGGGGATTCCCTGGCTTTGGGAAGTGAATATCGCTGGCAGGAGGTTGCACTAACCTATACATCGGCACCCCGTAACCTGTTCAATGTTCTACTTTCCACCCGATATGGCGGATTTTACAACGGAACACGGTTTAGCCTTAACGGAGAACTGAACTACCGGGTACAGCCCTATGGCAGCCTTGCCATTGCTGCTGGCTATAACCGGATCGAGCTGCCGGAGCCATACAAAAGTGTTGAACTGCTCCTAATTGGCCCGCGACTGGACCTGACCTTTACCGAGAAACTGTTCCTAACAACTTTTATCCAATATAACAACCAGATCGATAACCTGAATGTGAACATTCGGTTTCAGTGGCGGTTCGCTCCCGTTTCTGACCTCTTTATCGTCTATACCAGCAATGCTTACCCCGAGGACCTTGTGAACAAGAACAGGGCACTGGTGGTGAAATTTTCCTATTGGTTTAATTGAGATGGGGAAGTTTCCTTGTTAAAAACGGTTATCGGTAACGTTTTCAAAACCGAAAAACGAATAACTAATACCGATACGGGGTTCTTTACCCAACACCGTTAGACGTCAAACGACAGACAGGTCTTTTTTCAGTACGATTTCAAAAGGTCTAACCTATTATTTCAAAAACAGTTATATACGAGTCAATCACACCCTCAGGAAGATCCTCAGGCGATAGAGGATATAGAGGAACAACCAGCTCATGCACATGTACCCAATCGTATTGAGGAAATCATGTACCGGCTCGGGAAAATAACTGATCAGCCCGCTGAAAAAGAAATCGGACGTTCTCCTGAACGAAATGATTCCCCGCTGAACCAGGTAAATGGTAATGGGATTCAGGCCGATCACGATGAAGAAAAAAGCCCATTTCTTCTTATTCCAGACATCGATGATGAGGTAAAATACGGAAAGGAGCAGCAGGCTCCAGCCCCCGGCAAAAAGAACGAATGAACTGGTCCAAAGGTTTTTGTTGATGGGAAAGAAAAGCCCCCAAAGATATCCAAGCAGTAAAAACAGCAATCCGGCACCTCCAATCAATAATCCCTTTTTCAGCTTGGTCATCCCGGTTTTGTTTGATCTTAGAAAATGACCCGTTAGTACTCCCATCAGGGCTGTGGCGACGGCCGGTATGGTGGATAGGATCCCTTCCGGATCATGGATCGTTTTATATAACCTGCCCGGCAATAAATGCCGGTCAATGTATCCGGCCAGGCTCCCTTCCATGGAGTAATCCCCGGCACCATAACCGGGTACGGGAACAAACCGCATGATCAGCCAATAAGCGATGAGTATGCCGGCAAACCAGATGTATTGCCCCCTTCTTTTTGTATTAAGAAAAATGAGTGCCGCAAAAAACCACCCCAGACCAATCCTGCCCAGCACACTCGCATACCTCATGTGTTCCCAGTTAAATCGCAATAACCCATTGTAGATCATTCCGAAAAACACCAGCAACAACATCCTTCGGGTAACATGCCAGTAAATCTGTTTCCAGCTGTCACCCCGTTCGATCCTTTTTGTCATAGAATAGGGCATGGATACACCGGCAATAAATAGGAAGAGAGGAAAAATCATGTCATAAAAAGTAAAACCATGCCATTCCGTATGTTCCAGTTGCATGGAGATCCAGACAATTGCTGACCATCCGGTAAGTTTCGCAAGGGCGTGAAATATTCCTTCGCCACCCACAATCCAGAACATATCAAATCCCCGGAGAGCATCCAGGGATGCAAGTCGTTCAGATAGGATTGATTTCTTTTTTTCTTTTGGTTCGTTCATTTTGTGTCCGTTTGTAGAATTTGATTTCAGATAGATCTTGATTATCTTGTATGAATATTTGGTAGAATTGAAATGGTTACAAATCCAAGTTCAGATAGAGTTGTCTGTGTATTGTCCTATTATTGTAGTATTTTTTGTTATCCGGGGACCAGGAGGGAGCATTGATTGTACCCTGCCCGCCGAAAAAAACATCCATCAGGTCCCTGATGTTACCACCATCGGGATCCATGATCCTCAGTTTAACATCCTTTCCCTTGAATAACCGGTATATCTTACCCTTTTAGTTTAAGAAATGTTCAACGATTTATTAAAAGGGGATTTTTTCTGCATGCTCTTAATCCTGTAATCCGAAAAAAGTGGTGACGGAGCCGGCTGGCAAAGTACACACAATCATCCCGTCTTCAAGAATAAATTCACCAAGGTCACTACACCTTGATAAATATTTTGTACCGGTATAGAATATAAGCCGGTATATAGATGATCAGCATATATATTAAGGCGTATAGCATAGACACGAATTTGGGAGCGAGACCTATCCCGGTCAGGCCATCCATAAACAATCCGTTTAGCGAAGCACCGCCGAAGATATCCCCATAGAATACCAGGGTTAGCATCCCTGCAAGAACATATGCAGTAATGGCATTGGCGCCATATACAACCCCGATCTTGGTCCATTTGATATACCCCCACATATCCACGAGCAATATGCAGGCTGTCAGCCCCATGGTGGCGGCTCCGGATGTATACAGGACATAGGAGCTGGTCCAGATGTTTTTGTTGATGGGGAAGAACCAGTTCCAGATCCCACCGGTGACGAACATTCCAAAGCCGATCATGAATAGCCAGACCAGCTTTTTGTGTTCATCTTTCTCCGTCAGGATCACCTTGCCAACAAGCATACCGGTTATCCCGGACACAATGGCTGGGAATGTACTCAGGATGCTTTCGGGATCCCAGGTTTTCTGCCACATCACACCCGGGAGCAGGATACTGTCAAGATAATGTGCCCAGTTTTTTTCGGGTCCGGAGAGATCCGGTGCGCCAATTCCTGGTACGGGGATATATGCCATGATAATCCAGTATCCCACCAGTATCCCTGCAGCAATCTTTATTTGAGTTTTCCAGCTGGTATTCAGGAATATCAGGGCACAAACAAGGAAAACGATCGAGATACGCTGCAACACACCGGCATACCGTATTGAGCTGAAATCAAAATCGGGCCATAGCCATAAGAACAATCCCAGCAGGTAAATGATGACCGTACGGGTAATGATTTTCCTGTAAAGCTGCTTTACGGGCATGTTCGCCTCCAGTCTCCATGAATAGGCAAATGCAATGGAAATACCGATAATGAAAAGAAAGAAAGGAAAGATCAGATCGGTGAGTGTGCACCCGTTCCATTCGGCATGCC
>CAZTES010000161.1:0-7999 GCA_964612275.1 uncultured Rikenellaceae bacterium | reverse complement strand
TGGATGACCTGCTGCTATGGGACCATTTGTGGGCAAACCAGATGGTGAAATTGGGATGAAGCTTGGAAAAGAACCATTGAAAAGCAGGGCTAAGATAGATCTTTCTTAATTTCAGGTAGATTTTATCTCCAGGATCCAGCCCATCGCCGTGGCTCAGGTAGAATGTATAACCGTTCAGTATTGTTCGTAACGGTTTATAGTGTACGATCACTCCAGTTTCCTTTGGTAAATAATCGTATATGGAGATATCGTGGTTGCCGGTGAAAAAATGAACCGGTATACCCGAATCGGTTATATCTGCAATTTTTCCCAATAACCGGGTGAATCCCCTGGGAACTACCTTTTTGTATTCATACCAGTAGTCGAAAATATCCCCGAGCAGATAAATTGCTGACGCATCCTTCCGGACGGTATCCAGCCATTGAACCAGCCGTTTCTCTCTTACCAGGCTCTCATCGTGGTTTGGATACCCCAGGTGAGCATCGGAAGCAAAATATATTTTTTTGAATTCCTGCATGTACATCAGATTACCGTAAGCTGCTGACGAAACTTACTCTCTGGATCATTCAACGATTAATCAAATAACTGTGTCAGTTTAATTTTTAGTGTCCTCCCTGTAAAATCTTTTCCTATGATATCTCCTTCCCTGTCCAGAAGAAAGTTAGCCGGCAGTTTCTGAATATTAAACCGGTTAATAACCGTGGAGTTTGGATAGTTCAGGTCACTGACATTGATCCATGATAACTCATCAAAGCGAATGGCCCTGCTCCATGCTTCTCTATTGTTGTCGAACGATACCTGGTAAATCTCAAATCCCCTGGAATGATACTGGGTATACAATCTTTTCAGCTCTGCATTTTGGCGGATGCTGGCTTCGTCCCAGGAAGCCCAGAAGCTCAGTAGAACATATTTCCCGCGAAGGGAAGAGAGTGCGATCGTGTCTCCTTCAACATCAGGGAGTGCTATTTCAATGCCAGTGGGTTCACTGTTGTTTATCAATTCATTAATGCGTTGAGCATTGAATCGTGCCATCTCACTTTCCAGATCAGCAAGCAGGGCACGGGTATGTTTTGAATCGGGGTAGTGTACTTTCAGGGAATCAGCAACAATCTTAACGTATTGAAGGTCTTTCATATCGTAAAGAACATAGGTCACCGAATCATATTGCTGATACAGCGCTTTAATACTGGTCAGGGAGGTGATGTTCTCAAGGATAAAACCGATAGTAAACCGTCTTTGAAGCCTGATCACAGCGTTGTATTGCTCGTTCA
Organism: uncultured Rikenellaceae bacterium; assembly: GCA_964612275.1. GTDB lineage: Bacteria > Bacteroidota > Bacteroidia > Bacteroidales > VadinHA17. Next base: position 6,728 of record CAZTES010000161.1, on the reverse strand, counting down.
ATTGTGCTGACAGTGTATCAAAACCCGCTTTATCCATATTGGACCTGTATTCGGCAGCAAGGGAATCGAGTGTTTTTTGAGTTTTCAGGAGGTTGTCATCCAACAGCTTGATTCGTTTTGAATCTTCTGATCCTTCGACCGAATAGCCGTTGGGCAGGAAGTTCCTGTCTGACTCAACATGGACCTTTCCCCCCGGTTCTATCAACAGTGATATGAAATTATTTGGTGTGATTTTCAGTTGATAAAAGCTCGGTTCATTTGCTTTAAATTTAAAATGGAATGTTCCTCCCTTTTTTGCTTTCACCGAATCGAGATTTATGGATGCATTGATACTCATCTCATCCAGGTAAACGACTTTGTTTTCTGCTTGGGTAAAAGTGCCATCGATATGGATGGTATTCTTTCCTGAGCAGGCAAAAAGAAGTATCAGTGGAATAAAGAGTATTGCTTTTTTCATAAAAAGCCTCAATTAGTTGAAGATATCTGATAATTTTTCCCCCAGATCCTGGCCGCGAAGGTCACGGGCTATGATTTTCCCTTCCCTGTCAAGAAGGAAGTTGGTTGGTATCTGCTTCAGATTATAAAGGCTGACCACGATTGAATTCCAGTATTGCAGATCACTGACATGGATCCATTGCTCCAGGCCATCACTCTCAATTGCTCCAAGCCAGTTGTCCCGGTCCCGGTCAAGAGAAACCTGGAATATCTCAAATCCTTTTGCGTGGTATTTTTTATAATATTCAACCAGGTTGGGATTTTCCACCCGGCAGGGGTTACACCACGCAGCCCAGAAATCGATCAACACAATATTGCCTCGTGTTGAAGAGAGGGTTAGGGTATCTCCCTCGGGATTGGGAAGGGCAATTTCCGGGGGGATGGCACCCACCCCAAATAAAAGCTCCATTTCCCGGTTCGCTTCAGTGCGCTGATTCAGTTCAATGACCTGGGCATGAAGTGCCTGAACAGGCCCCGATTCGGGATATAATGCATACAGTGTTGAATCAATCATGTTAAAATAAGCGATGTCCTCCATCGGATCCAGTACATAATTTCTGGGTGTAATTTGCTGGTAGAGTGCCAGAAGGCTTACTAATGAATGGTTGTTAGTGGTAATATACTCGATGGTATACTCTTTCTGGTCTTCCAGGATCCGGTTTGACCGTTCATCGAGTTCGGCAATGATAGACCCAATATTGGGACTTTGAATGCTGTCATTATAGATCTTGTTCAATTCCCTGAGACGCTCAATATTCTGTTGCAGGTACTGGTTGTATTCCTGTATCAATTTTGAATCGGGAGATCCTTTGACTGTAAACGTTTCGGTTAGATTATCCATGTTGGCATTAACCCTCACTTTTTCACCCGGCTGGATCAACAGGGTAATAAAATTGTTCTGACTGCCGTGGAGCAGGAAAAAAGTTGGATTCGTCAAATCATGTGTAAACTGAAACGATCCGTCATCACTTACTGTGAGCGAGTCAATCGGCGTTAATTTTGAGGCTTCAAGCTCATCCAGGTAAAGGGTCATTCCCTGGCCATTCTCTATGGTCCCTTGAAGTTCAAATCGCTTTTGAGCATTACATCCCATCAGTACCAAAACAATCAGGATCAGACTTTTCATTTTTTTCATAACGTTCTCTTTATTTTATTTTCCTTCATTCAAATACTTCCCTGTTTTTTCCAAATCCCGAAATGTTATCCGCTGGTAATCAGGTTTTTTCAGCAAGGAATAATTTTCAGGGTGTGAAGATAAGGATTTTTAAATGATTCATGTTAAAATTTCCTGTCGCTTTATTTCGCTATTCTATTGATTCGGAAGTTTTAATTTTCGATATTTGTAGGCTATTTTTTTTGGCATGTTTTCAACGTTTTTTTCCAGAAAAAATACAAGAATAAAAATAGATTTGAAGGCGTTATTTAATTGATTTGGTATGAGTTATCTTAAATTTGATAAGGAACAGCTCATCAACCTGGAATACTCGTTAAACAAGGAGATTCTGAGGTCCAACAGGGCAGGCTCCTATTCGTGCACTACACTTGTTGGATGCAATACAAGAAAATATCATGGGATGCTTGTATGTCCCATGGATGATCTCGATGGAGAACTGCATGTTCTTCTTTCCTCGCTTGATGAAACAATCGTTCAGCATGAGAAAGCGTTTAACATTGGTATCCATAAATACGAGGGAGATCATTACGAACCAAGGGGACACAAGTACATCCGGGATTTTGAAGCAGAAAGAATACCCAGGACCATCATTCGTGTGGGAGGAGTGGTGCTGAGCAAGGAAAAGGTGCTGGTGGGAAAAACAGAACAGGTATTAATAAAGTATACCCTTCAGGAGGCACATTCTCCTACTATCCTGAGATTCAAACCGTTTTTGGCTTTTCGCTGCAGGCATTCGCTCAGCAAATGCAATATGGATGCAAATATCAGGGTGATCAAGGTTGTTAATGGGATAAAATCAAAATTGTACCAGGGGTACCCTTATCTGAACATGCAGTTTTCTAAACCGGTTGATTTTATTGCCGGACCTGACTGGTATTATGATATTGAATACATGGAAGAAAGAGCCAGAGGGTATGACTACAAGGAGGATCTGTTTGTGCCCGGTTATTTTGAGGTAAGGATAAAAAGAGGGGAAAGCATTATCTTTTCTGCCAGTTTGAAAGAAGTCAATCCGGCGGGATTGAAACGAAAATTCACAGCTGAAGAAAATAGCCGTGTTCCCAGGGATAGCTTTAGGAATTGCCTGATCAATTCGGCACAGCAATTTTTTGTCAATAAAAACAGGAAGACGGAAATTATTGCAGGATTCCCATGGTTTGGCACCTGGGGACGGGATACTTTCATCTCCCTGCCCGGTTTGACATTCCCGATGAATGACCTGGAGACCTTCCTCAAGGTGGTTGATACTCAGGTGGCAAAGCTGAAAGGCGGACTTTTCCCCAATATGGGGGGGGATAAAGCTCCCGCTTTCAACTCCGTTGATGCTCCATTGTGGTTTTTCTGGGCACTTCAGAAGTATGTGGAACATACAAATGGCAGGTCGGAGATATGGATAAAGTATGGTAAAGTCATGAAATCAATCCTGGATGCATACCGGGACGGAACATCATTCAATATCAGGATGGACGAAAACGGGTTGATCTTTGCCGGCGAAGATGGAAAAGCCCTGACCTGGATGGATGCTGTTGTGTATGGGGATCCGGTTACTCAGCGAAAAGGGTATGCGGTTGAAATAAATGCGTTGTGGTATAATGCCGTTTGCTTCACCTTAGCCCTGGCTGTGGAACACAAGGATAAGCAATTCATTCGTTTCTGGAGTGACCTTCCTGAGAAAATAAAGAATTCATACCGGTCGGTTTTCTGGGATGAGAAATACCAGTACCTGGCCGATTATGTTAATGGGGACAGTAAAGACTGGTCCGTCAGACCAAATCAGGTAATTGCCACGTCCCTCTTTTATAGTCCCCTGGATGATAGTATGAAAAAATCCATTTTAGCCATTGTTGAAAAAGAGTTATTGACCCCACGTGGTCTCAGGACACTCTCTCCCAAGAATTCCCTCTATGAAGGAGAGTACAAAGGGAATCAGGAGGAACGGGATAAAGCGTATCATCAGGGAACCGTATGGCCCTGGCTCCTGGGTCATTTTGTGGAGGGTTATCTCCTCTTGCACAAGAAGAGCGGGACCGGCTTCATCAGGAAAATCATTATGGGATTTGAACAGGTAATGAATGAACATGGCGTTGGATCGATCTCAGAAATTTATAATGGAAATCCTCCCCACGAACCACGTGGAGCGATTTCCCAGGCATGGAGTGTTGCCGAGATCCTCCGGTCGATTGATTTACTCCATGTCTGTGAGAATAAGTAATCTGTTTTGCACAAAGAGTTGTTATAAATAGTGTTCAATATGAAGGTATTGATGTTTGGATGGGAGTTCCCTCCACACATTTCCGGAGGGCTTGGAACAGCCAGTTATGGCTTAACGAAAGGATTATCCTTTATCGAGGATATCAGTGTAATTTTTGTTGTACCCAGATCCTATGGAGACGAGGATCAGCAATCCATGCGATTGATTGGTGCAAATACCGTTCCCATTACAAGGAGGAAGATTGATTTAAAAGGATTCAAAAAGAAACTGGATTTTCTTGAAGTTGCTTCCGGAATTGTTCCTTATGTCGATCCTGAAGATTACTGGCAGTTAAAGGAGAAAGAGGTTTCCGGCACAAGGAAATTTATCCGGACCAACGAGGAAGGGAAAATCGAATTTACCGGCAAGTATGGAGTGAATCTGATGGATGAGATTGCAAATTATGCTGTCGTAGCTTCCATTATCGCCACGGAAAATGAGTTTGACCTGATTCATGCGCATGACTGGCTTGCCTATCCGGCGGGGATTGCTGCAAAAGAGGCTTCGGGGAAACCGCTTGTCATCCATGTTCATGCAACGGATTTTGACCGCAGTGGCGGTAGTGTTAACCCGAATGTCTATGCCATAGAAAAGAGGGGTATGGATGCTGCTGACCGGATTATCGCTGTAAGCAACCTGACACGCAATACGGTGATTAAGAAATACCACATCAATCCGGATAAAGTCGTTACCGTCTATAATGCAGTGGAACCGGTGGAAGAGAGGGAGAGCCTGAAAATTAAAAAAGGATTCAATGAAAAAATCGTTACGTTCCTCGGCAGAATAACACTCCAGAAAGGACCTGAATATTTTATCGAGGCAGCCTATAAGGTGTTGCAGAAAATGGATAATGTGTGGTTTGTTATGGCTGGAAGCGGGGACATGATGAATAAAATGATATCCAGGGCAGCCAGCCTGAGAATAATGGATAAATTCCACTTTACCGGATTCCTGAAGGGCGATGATGTATTTCATATGCTGCGGATCAGTGATGTCTATATGATGCCGTCCGTGTCTGAACCGTTTGGGATCTCTCCGCTTGAAGCCATGCAGTCTAATGTGCCGGTGATCATTTCACACCAGTCGGGTGTCGCCGAGATATTAACCCACGCCATAAAAACAGATTTCTGGGATATCGATGCCATGGCGGATGCTATTTATGGCTTGTTAAATTATCCTGCCCTCTCAAAAGTGTTTAAGAAATACGGGAAAAAGGAGGTCGATGAGTTGAAATGGGAAAAATCAGCTGTGGAAGTGCAAGCAGTTTATGAAGCAGCGCTTCAGAGAAAATATTAATCTGAATTTCATAACAAACAAGGCAACGATGATGAGAACAATATGCCTCTATTTCCAGATCCACCAACCGTTCCGGTTCAGAAGATACCGGTTTTTTGATATAGGAAATGACCACTACTATTATGATGACTTTTCCAATGAATCGATCATGAGAAAGGTGGCTGCGAAATGCTACCTTACGGCAAACCAGGTTTTATTGGAGCTGATCAGGAAGTATGGTGAGAAGTTCAAAGTAACCTTTTCCATATCCGGTATCGCATTGGATCAGTTTGAATTGTATGCTCCGGAAGTAATTGAGTCCTTCCGGCAACTGGCCGATACCGGATCGGTTGAATTCCTGGCTGAAACAAACGCTCATTCCCTGGTTGCCCTGAAGGATCGGGATGAGTTCTTCAGACAGGTTCAGGCTCACGGTAAGAAAGTGGAAAAATTTTTCAGACAGAAACCCAGCGTTTTCAGAAATACTGAATTGATCTATTCAGACAGCATGGGAGCCATGGTGGCTGAAATGGGTTACGAGGCGATGCTTACCGAAGGGGCAAAACATGTTCTTGGCTGGAAAAGCCCCAATTATTTATATTATAACGCCATCAACCCGAGATTAAAAGTTTTACTCCGGAATTTCAAATTGAGCGATGATATAGCTTTTCGTTTTTCAAACAAGGATTGGAATGAGTGGCCATTAACCGCAGAAAAATTTACAAGGTGGCTGAATGCCATCAATAAGAAAGAGGAAATCGTTAATCTGTTTATGGATTATGAAACATTCGGTGAACATCAGTGGGAAGAAACGGGAATATTTGATTTCCTGAAAGCCCTTCCGGGGACCGTCCTGTCCGGGACAAAATTTACATTCAGTACTCCCTCGGAAATAATAAAAGAATTCCAGCCGGTAGCTGCTGTTCATTGTCCGCATCCGATTTCATGGGCAGATGAAGAACGGGATGTTACAGCCTGGCTTGGAAATGAATTGCAGGAAGAGGCGTTTAACAAACTATATGATCTCTCACCGGTCGTGAATCAATGCAATGACCCGGAAATACTCAAAGACTGGGAATACCTTCAAATAAGTGACCATTTCTACTATATGTGCACCAAATTCTTTTCCGATGGAGCAGTACATGCCTATTTTAATCCATACGATTCTCCCTATGATGCATTCATTAATTACATGAATATTTTAAGCGATTTTCATCTGCGTGTTCAGGCAGCAGTTCCGGGGATGGTTGAGGAAAAACGAGTGGCTGAACTGCAAAAACAACTGGCGGAAAAGGAGAAGAAGCTTGAAACGTATGCAACCGAACTGGAAAAAGTAAAACGTTCTTCATCACCTAAACCATCCTCTACAGGGACGGCAAAGAGCAGGAAAGCTTCTCCTGCTAAGAGAAAACCGGCATCAGGATCCGACACCAAAAGCAAGCAGAGGAAAAAACCCGGTTCAACTCAAACAAAATCCCCGAAGAAGTAATGAGCAAAGAGATGGTTTCTCCCGATTACCTGTTTGAAACAAGT
>CAZTES010000160.1:0-8079 GCA_964612275.1 uncultured Rikenellaceae bacterium | reverse complement strand
CCCGGTTCTTTAACCGCCAGCAGAGGTCAATCTCTTCCATGTGTGCAAAAAATTTCGTATCCAAACCGTCTGCCTGATGAAACGTATCTGACCTGATGAAAAGAGAGGCTCCGGACGCCCAGAATACCTCCTGAGGATCGTTATACTGCCCCTGGTCTTCCTCAATGATATTGAAAATTCTTCCGCGACAGAAGGTGTATCCATGCCGGTCAATGAACCCTCCCGATGCTCCGGCATACTCAAAATAATCCCTTTTGTTGAAATCTTTAATCTTGGGCATGCAGGCAGCGATTTTTTTATCGGAATCCATCAATTGAATGATGGGTTGTATCCATTCCCCGGTCACTTCGACATCTGAGTTCAGCAGAACATAGTATTCCGATTCAATTTGATGCAGTGCCCTGTTGTATCCCTCGGCAAAACCGAAATTCCGGTCAAATCTTAACAACCTGATTTTCGGATACTGGTTTTCCAGGAATTCGACGGAATCGTCGGTTGATCCGTTGTCAGCAACCACAATCTCCACATCAGGAAGGGATGAATGTTTCACAACCGATGGCAGGAATTTTTCAAGAAAATGTTTCCCGTTCCAGTTCAATATGACCACTGAAGTTTTGATCATTGAAAATCTGATTTATTGAATTTCCACCGTTTGTGTGACCACAGCCAGTATTCCGGTTGTTTACGGATATATCTTTCCAGGGTTTCCATGATCTGCCGGGTGATCTCAAACTCACCGGTTTCTTTTGGGTGTTCAGATAGTGTGGTGAATTCAACGGTATAATATCCCCTTCGGATCTTTTGAATGTGCATGTAGATAACCGGATGATCAAGCTGGATTGAGATCCTTTCCGCCCCAAGATAGACTGGTGTATCCTGATTCAGAAAAGTGAGCCAGTGGCGAATATTTTTTTTCAGGGGCCTTTGGTCACCCAAAACATAGGTCATGGTCAGTATCCCGTTTTGCCTGCATTCAACAAGCCTTCTGAGTGTTTTTTTCATCTCCACGGGCTCAACGCCAAACCGTGATCGCAGCTTGTTATACAATCGGTTAAACTGCTCATTGCTTAATTTCTTATAGATCGCCAGCACCAGGTACTGACTGAATAAAGGGCTATTGAATGGCCATTCCCAGTTGCCGTAATGTCCGCTTACAACGGTGAGGCTTTTTCCCGCTTTATAGAACTTTTCGAGCAAATCCATATTTTTAAATACCATCCGTTTGTTGATCTCTTTTTTGGTGATGTGCATTGAAGCCATCGATTCGATAAACAGATCAAACAGGTGCCTGTAGAATTTCCCGGCAATTTTGCGTATCTCCTTTTCCGGTTTTTCAGGGAAGGCATTCCTGAGGTTTGTCAGGGTGGTTTTTTTCCGGTATTTCAGGAGATAGTATCCGATGCAGAAAATGAAGTCTGAGAAGATGTATTGGACCCTGATCGGCAGCCAGGTCATGAGCCAGATGAATCCGTAAAAAGTATAAAAGCCGATTTTCGACACCGAACAATGAATTAAAAAGTCAAAGGTACAAATTTTATTTTCTAATGTATTTTACCAAAGACGCCCAGGTTGGGCGTCTCTACATTAAATGTCCTTCCAACGGGTGCATAGTACTTATCCCGTAACCCTGATGCTCTCTTCGTTCGGTCAGGACCTTCGGCACGTAATCCCTGTCTGCCGACCAGGCAGGGCCAATATCTTTTTCTCTCACAGTCTCCTCACCTCAAAGTCTCACAGTCCCATAGTCACTCCATCCCTCCGTCTTTTCCCTCCTGATTCATAAACCCGCCTACAATGGTTAAAAATTCATCGAATATCAATGCATTGGAGGCAGCGATCTCTTTCCCGAAAAGGTAGTTCGATCCCCCTGAAAAATCGGCGACACGCCCTCCGGCCTGCTCGATGATAAATGCTCCGGCAGCAACATCCCAGGGATTCAGGCTGTATTCCCAGAATGCATCCAGCCTGCCACAGGCGAGATAGACAAGATCAATGGCTGCCGAACCAAGACGGCGCACCCCATGAGTATTCCTCATGAAATACATCAGCGAATCCATAAAGGGACCGAACCGTTCAAAATCCGAATAGGGGAACCCGGTAGCGATGAGTGTGTCTTTGATGGCACCGGTTTTTGATACAGCTATTTCATCACCATTCAGCAGGGCAGGTCCTGACTCCCAGGCATAGAAACACTCCAGCGAAACCACTTCCAAAACCAGTCCGAGAATGATCCTGTTTTCCCTCATCAGGGCGATGCTGATGGAATAGGGGGGAAGACCGTGAATAAAATTGGTTGTCCCGTCCAGCGGATCGATTATCCAGGTATACTCTTTCGTAATTTGTTTTGTGGTCTCCTCTTCGGTAATGAATCCTGTGCCGGGTACGATCAGCGAAAGCCCTTTTGTAAGCTTCTCTTCAGCACCTTTGTCAACATAGGTTACATAGTTATGTACCCCCTTGGTTTCAATTTTTCCGGATGAAAAATCCGTTGCTTCCTGCCGAATGAAATCGCCAACCTGCATGGCAAGATCCTTAACCCGGTTGCATATCTCTTCTAATTCTTTGGTTTTTAAAAACATAACACTTGTTTTGTCCTGTTATGAATGATCGGTTAAACCGCAATTGCTAATCCTTTTCAAAGGGATTACCTGAGAAGGTGTTGCGTAATTTTCTTGTAGATCTCCTGTTGTGAATCGACCTGTTTTTTTGAACGGGTTTTCCGGTAAACATTGTCCTGTGTTTTGTTTACGATCCGGGCTTTTACATTTTCCGCAAGATGCAGGTTGATGATCTTCTTAATTTCCTGTTGAAGTTTAGGATCATATATAGGACAGGATACTTCAACCCGGTGATCCATGTTCCGGATCATCCAGTCAGCGGAAGATAAATAGTACAGCTCATCCCCGTCATTGTGAAAGATCATAAACCTGGAATGCTCAAGGAACCGGCCCAGAATACTGATGACTTCAATGTTTTCACTCAACTCCGGGATCCCGGGAATTATAGAACAGATACCCCGGATGATCAGCTTTATTTTTACTCCCGCATTGCTTGCACGATATAGCTTGTTAATGAGTTCGGCATCGACGATGCTGTTTAGTTTGAGTATTATGGATGCTTCTTTCCCTGCCAGAGCATTTTTTATCTCATTTTCAACGAGATGGATGCATCTTCTTCGCATATAAAGTGGTGAGACGATCAGATGTTTGTACGAGAATGACCGGAAGGGATGCTCGAAGAAGTCGAACACATTCCGAACCTCGGTTGTGATCCTGGGATCGATGGTAAAGAGGCTGCAGTCGACATAAACCGCTGCATTTCCCTCATGAAAATTCCCTGTACCAACGCAGGCATAATGGACCAGTCTCCGTTTTTCCCTTCGGCTGATCAGGGTTAGTTTGGCATGGATTTTTAATCCGGGTACACCGAAAATAACATGGGCACCCACTTCCTGAAGTTTTTTGGACCATCGGATGTTCGATTCTTCATTGAATCGTGCCTGAAGTTCAAAGATTACCGTAACCTCTTTGCCATTTCTTGCCGCGTTGATCAGCGCCATGATCACCCTGGATACCTCTGCAACCCGGTAGAGTGTGATTTTTATGGAAACCACATGAGGATCAATGGCTGCTTCGCGAAGAAGATTGATGTATTGATTGAAGTTGTGGTAGGGGTAGTGCAGGAGAAAATCACTTCTGGCTATTTCATCAATGATGCTTTTGTTGGGCTTCAACCTGGAATGATTCACCGTATGAAGTTTAGGATAGACCAGGTGATCACCTCCAATATTCGGAAACGTCATAAAATCCTTGAAGTTATGGTACCTTCCTCCGGGGATTAAATTGTCTGCTTCATCCAGCTCCAGCCTGCTGATGATGAAGGAGAGCAGGTCTTCCGGGATCTGCTTGTCGTAAATAAACCGAACCGGTTGTCCTTTTTTACGCGCCCATACTGAGTGGGAGATCTTTTCAAGGAAACTTTTCGAGAGGTCATTGTCAATGTCCAGCTCAGCATCACGGGTCAGTTTAATGGTATATGATTCGAACCGGTCGAATTTGAAAATGGAAAATACATCTTCCAAACAGTAACGAACCACATCTTCCAGGAGCATGATAAACTGCTTTTTATCGATCTTGGGCAAAACAAAAAACCTCGGTATCTCACCCGCAGGAATTTCAATGAGCGCATACTCTTTCTGCACATCAGCATGGGTTCCGGTAAGGCCTATGGCAAGATAGATGGTTTTATCGGTTAACCGGGGTATATGATCCAGGTTATGCAGCATGATGGGTGAGAGGATGGGTAGCACCTGCTGATGGAAAAAGTCCCGCACAAAAACACCCTGTTCTTCAGTCAGTTGATTTTCATTGATGATGAAAATATTTTCCCTGGCTAATCCTTGCAGAATATCCTGGTAAGCGGTGTCGAACTGATTCTGCAGATCAAGCACCGTTTCCTGGATCTTTTGCAGGATTTTTAAGGGTTTCCCTCCGACAAAATCCTTTGTGATGATTTGATAGTCGAGCATGCGTTTAACAGAAGCAACCCGGACTTTGAAAAATTCATCGAGGTTATTGGAAAAAATACCGAGAAACCGGATCCGTTCAATGAGCGGGTTGGACGGATCCATTGCTTCCTGCAACACCCTGTGATTAAATGAGAGCCAGCTCAGTTCCCGGTTAATGATCTGTTTGCTTTTTTTCATGCTCTTTTCATCCTTCGTTTAAGCCTCGATCATAATTTCTTGGGATATTCAAAGAAATGATCCACAGGTTTCGTTTTGTTGATCTCCTGCCATTTGTCCATAGCAAAGTCAAGGAATACCACACCGGCTGTTGGTATATTGTATATGTGCTCAGTCAAAAAAACGTTCGCCAGTTGTGTGAAGCTTGGATTGTGTCCAAAAATCATGATTGATTTAAATTTATCCGGGACTTCGGCTATGATTTCCATTATTTCATCCGGACCGGCATGATACATCCGTTCATCAACGATCATTTCATCCGGTTTCATTTCCAATGCCCTGAAAAAGATCGATGCAGTATTCAATGCCCGGGCTGCCGGACTGGAGATCATCAGTTCGGGTTTATATCCCTTTTCTTTAAGGAATATGGCCATGCTGTTGGCATTTCGCACTCCCCGGTTCTTTAAAGGACGATCAGAATCCCTCAGTTCCGGATCACTCCAGTCTGATTTACCGTGCCTTACTATGAAGAGTTGTCTGTTCATTGCCTGTGATTGTTTGGTGCACTGCCTGACCTGTGATCTCACTAAAGAATTTGACTTGCCAGCTCAGCCAGAAAACTGCGTTCCCCTTTTATCAGGTTGACGTGTGCAAAAATATTTTGCCCTTTCATCTTGTCGGTAAGGTAACTTAATCCGTTCGATCCGATATCGAGGTAGGGAGAATCAATCTGCTCGATGTCCCCGGTAAAGATCATTTTTGTCCCTTCACCGGCTCTGGTAATGATCGTTTTTACTTCATGTGGAGTGAGGTTTTGTGCCTCATCAACAATGAAGAATATATTGGAAAGGCTCCTGCCCCGGATATAGGCAAGGGGTGTAATCACCAGCTTTTCTTCTGCCAGCATCTCCTCAATCTTTTGGTATTCCTTGCTCTGCTGGCTGAACTTATGCCGGATTACCGATAGGTTGTCAAACAAAGGTTGCATGTAGGGTTCGATTTTCTCGCTGACATCACCGGGCAGAAAACCCATATCACGGTTTGCCAGCGGGATGATCGGCCGGGCCAGGAAGATCTGTTTGTAATTCCTGCGCTGGTGCAGAGCAGCAGCCAGCGCCAGAAGCGTTTTTCCTGTACCAGCCTTCCCCGTTAGGCCAATAAGCTGTACCTCAGGTCGTGTCAGGGCATCCAGTGAAAATGTCTGCTCCGCATTCCGGGGTTCGATTCCATACGCTGTGATCTTCTCAATCCGGTTGATTGCTTTATTGACCGGATCGTAATGGGCGAGAGCACTGGACTTGTCACTCTTCATGATGAAATACTGGTGCGCAAAGGGCTGTTCATCAAATTTAAAATTCTCGATTGGTATCCCTTCCTGGTTATCATATAGCTGTGAAATCAACTCACTGTCTATGTCCTCCTTGATGGAAACCCCTTTATACAATTCATCGAGGTTGGTTACCTTGTCCGTTTCGTAGTCCTGTGCAGGGATCCCCAGTGATTTTGACTTCATCCTGAGGTTGATATCCTTGGTCACCAGGAATACCTTTTTTGTCGGGTTGCTGACCCTGACATAATCAGCAATCGCAAGAATCCGGTGATCCGCTGTCTTTTCAGGAAACGATTCGCTAACCATTTTCGAATACTCCTTGCCGGTCTCGATGAACAACTTACCCCTGCCATTACCCAGGGAGATACCACCGGCGAAGAGACCGTCTCCCGACAGCTTATCCAGTTCCCGGGTGAGCTCCCTGGCATGCATGTTGATGATGTTGTTTCCCCGCTTAAACTTATCAAGTTCTTCCAAAACCACGATGGGAATGATGATATCGTTTTCCTGAAAATTGTAGATACAATGGTAATCATGCAATAACACATTGGTATCGAGGACAAAAATTTTATTCGATTTTTTCATTCGTTTGATAATGACGTTTATCTTTCTTGATGAGTAGCACTCATCGATAAATGTACTAAATTTTGCTATCTTGGGAAAGGTATAGCAAATCTGTTTATCTAAAATTTTACGTTTATGGATCTGTTTGATGCAATGATCACCCGGCGAAGCATACGCAAGTATTCCGGCGAACCGGTTTCCCGCGATGAGATACAAACCATCCTGCGGGCTGCCATGTACGCACCGTCGGCAAATAACCAGCAACCCTGGCATTTTCTGGTCATCGATGATGATGAAATAAAAGACCAGATCACCCGGATTCATCCCTATGCCAAGATGGTAAAAGAAGCCAGTTTCGCGGTTCTGGTTTGTGGAGATGAATCGCTGGAACTCAGCAAGGGATACTGGGCAGTTGATTGCGCTGCAGCCACACAGAACCTGTTGCTGGCTGCCCACGGCATCGGCCTGGGAGCTGTCTGGTGTGGTGTCCACCCACGGGAAGAACGAAAAGCAGAAATGAAGAAATTATTTGACCTTCCGGATCATATCCAGCCATTTGCCGTTGTTGCCATTGGTAAACCCGGCGAGGAGAAACCGGTCCCGGAACGGTTCAAACCCGAACGGATACACTGGAATGTTTGGAAGTAATGCATGACGAAGAGACTGTGAGACTGTGAGAGGGGAAAGAAAGTTCCAAATTGTTTCAGATTGTTTCATGTTGTTTCAAAAAGAAAAGATGAAAGGTGAGAGATGATTCGTGAGAAAGGTGCTGGTTGCCCTGACGTTCACTTCGTTCAGTCAGGGTCTTCGATCATGACGTTTGCATTGCAAAGTCATGATCTTCGACTCGGTGCTCGGTTAAAAAGTGAAAAATATGGGGCCTTCAATACTCAGTCAGCAGTCCGAAGACGGATTTTGAGGCGGATGAATAATTACAACTGGCCGAAGGACTCCTTCGGAAAATTACTACCGAGTTACCATGAATTACAATTGAGTTACTATTGTCCATAGGACTCCTATGGAGAGTTATCATTGGCCATCGCATGACCTATTCCGGAACTCTTGACTACCTGTTCAAAAGCCTTCCCATGTTTCAGCGGGTTGGCAGGGCGGCATACAAGTCCGACCTGGGTACCACCCTGGAGCTCGACCGGCATTTCAGCCATCCTCACCGGAACTTCCGGTCCGTGCATGTAGCCGGAACAAACGGCAAAGGATCGGTTTCACACATGCTGGCTTCGGTTTTACAGGAGGCCGGGTATAAGACCGGGTTATACACATCACCACATCTCAAGGATTTCCGCGAACGGATTCGAGTCAATGGTGCGCCCAGTAGAAAAGAGATTATCGTTCAGTTTGTTGCTGATAACAGGGACTTTTTTGAGCGGGTCAAACCATCGTTTTTTGAAATGACGGTTGCCATGGCTTTTCAGCACTTTGAACGAGAGCAGGTGGATGCTGCGGTGGTTGAAGTGGGCATGGGAGGAAGGCTCGACTCGAC
>CAZTES010000159.1:0-8080 GCA_964612275.1 uncultured Rikenellaceae bacterium | reverse complement strand
GTTTTAAAATATCCCAGGCTTACAGCAAGGTATCCTATCCCCTTTTCCTGCATAGCCACCATCAACTCATTTGCCCTCTCGGTTGTTCCCAGATCGATACTGATCATTCCGCCAAATCCAAATTGCAGATTCATCGTTCGCTTCATCAGATCATAACCCGGATGCTCCTCCAATCCGGGATAAACCACTGCAAGACCGTGTTCCTTGAATTTTTTTGCAAGAAAGGAAGCATTTCCACTGTGCTTTTGAAGCCGGATGTGAAGTGTAAAGAGGTTTTTATGAATGTTTGCAGCCCTGAAGGGATCGAGCACGGGCCCAAGCAACATGGCACTACCCGAATGCACATCGATCAGCGAATCGATAAACTCTTTGGTGCTGCATATGGCTCCGGCAACACAATCACTTTTCCCGTTAATGAATTTGGTCATGCTGTAGACCACCACATCTGCACCAAGCTTAACCGGAGAAAAAATCATGGGAGTAAAGGTATTGTCCACTACCAGTTTCAAACCATGTTCCTTTGAGATCCGGGCGAGTTCAGGTATATCGGAAATTTGCAACAGCGGATTGGTAACCGTTTCGGTATAGATCACACGGGTATTCTTCCTGACTGCTTTTTTTACTGCATCGAGGTCCGTAATATCGACAAAGGTGACATCAATGTTAAATTTCGGGAGGTAGTTATTGAAGAAAGCATAGGTTCCACCATAGGTTGTAATGCTGGAAATGATATGATCCCCGGAGTTACAAATCTGCAATATGGTGGATGTAATGGCAGCCATGCCCGAACCGGTAACCCAGCCTGCTTCCGTACCTTCCATTGCTGCCAACGCATCAGATAGTTCATGATTGGTTGGATTCCAGTGTCTTGAGTAGAGAAAACATCCTTCTCTCTTCCCTTCAAAAGTGTCGGTCATCACCTCTCCCCTGGAAAAGGCAAACGTGGAAGAATCGGAAATGGACGGATTCACTCCGTCATAGGGGCTCAGGTGCATGGATTTTTGCAGGTCAACTGCCGGATTGTATTTCATGGCTATTCAAAATTGGTTCGATCTTAAATGTATGGAAAGTTATGGTTACTTACAAGATGATGATGGGTTTTTCCTGCTCAACTTGTTCTTTAATAGTTTATGGTTCCTGGTACCAGCCATGTGAAATAGCGATAACTCCGGACTGAGTGCTAATGCAAGGCATTATTTCACATGGCTGGCGGATAAGACACCCCCTTTCAAATTCTCCTATTCGGCTTAACGGCTGTGGTATTCCGGTCCATGGAAGGCTTTCCCGAAGAATCACCAGGCAATTGGACCGGTTGTATTTGTGCACACCAACCCCGGGCTCCGCCCAGGGTTATTGGTATTCAACTCCCCTGGAGTTGTTAACCCATTTCTTCCCTCAGCCCATTCCTATTTTCGCTGCGTACTGCATACTTCGTACTTTATACTGCATACTTATACTTCTCTTCATCTCCTTTGTCCTCCGTAGCTTTCTTTCAACTCCGAAGCTTTAGCGGAGCAACAAGGTTATGGCTGCCAATGATTGGCGGAGAAGGCGGAATCCCTCAATCATTTTTTCTTTCCCTCTTTGCCTTTATTCGTCAGACCAACTTGCCACCTCACATTCCAGCGCTTAGTGGTCAGACGAAGTTCATCCCTCTCACCTCTCACAACTTGTCCTCCGAAGCCTTCTTGAACTCCGTAACTTTAGTGAAGGAGTTGGCGAAGGAGGAACTCACTTCTCACTTTTCATCTCTCCCTCTCCTTCGTCCGCCATAGCTTTAGCGACGGCGGATCGTCTCACACTCTCATCCTCTTATCTACGTCGTCTTCCGGTACCTCCAGACGGAAAGCGTAACGATGATCACTGCATAGATAACCAGGGCTCTGAATTCAGGCAGGGTATCCATGAACGTTGAACCTTTCAGCAGTATCATTCTGACAACCCTGACAAAATAGGCGATTGGATTAATGATATTGATTTTCTGCGCCCAGTATGGCATGGTTTCAACCGGGGTAAAGATCCCGCTCATCATGACAAAAACGATCATGAAGAAAAAGATCAGGAACATCACCTGTTGCTGGCTTTGAGAGATGTTGGAAATAAAGAGACTGGCCCCCATCACAACGAGCAGGTAAACCGATGCAAAAAGATAGAGCAAACCGATGCTTCCAAGGGTAGGCAATCCAAAGAAAATCTTGCCCACAACCAGCAGGACACCCAGTTCAACCAGTGCCAAAATCCAGAAAGGGACCAGTTTCCCGATAATAAAATGGTATTTACGAATCGGTGTCACATTGATCTGTTCAATGGTACCCAATTCCTTCTCCCTGACCATATTGAGTGCCGACAGAAACATGCCGATAATCGTCACCAGGATCACCATCAAAGCCGGTAACATAAATATCTTATAATTCAGTTGCGGATTATACCACAGGGAGTAGGAAATATCTAATCGGCTTACTGTCTGGCCAGTGGGTACCCGGATAAGTTCCGGGATCACCTCCATGTTGTATCCGCTGATAATAGCCGTTGTATAGGCACTGATCAGGCCGGCAGCCGTGCCATTGATTGCATCAATCAGGAGCTGGACTTCAGGGGGTTCTTCACGCAAAAAATCGCGTTCAAACCCTGCCGGGATAACCATCACAACATCTGCCGCTCCACTTTTCAGTCCATGCTCTGCCTGATCAACCGAGAAGGAAAAGTCTTTTACCCGGTAAAAGGGAGAACTGATGAATTTTTGAGTCAGCCTTCTTGAACTGATGGAAAGATCCTGGTCAACAATGAACATGTCGATGCCCTTCATATCCAGCGTGGCTGCATAGAGTAACACGATCAACTGAACAAGAGGAGCCATAAAGATAATCGGTAACAGGGTGCGGTTCCTGAATATCTGGATGAACTCTTTTTGAACCAAATAGGCGATTGTCCTCATCTCTTTATTATAAAATCATAATCAGTCATGACCGTTATTCCAATCGTATTTTAAACATACGTATGCTGAATACCAGGAAGAACAGGATCATCCCGATAAGAAAAAGTATCTCTTTCCAGTTATAGAGCAATCCGGTTCCTTTCAACATAACATTCTTAATGATAACAATAAACCATCTTGGAGGTAGTAATGCACTGAGCCATTGTAAAACGAGGGGCATGTTCTCAATTGGAAAAATGAACCCGGACAATAGCAAGGTTGGCAGCATCAGCGATAGCATGGACATGAACATCGCCATCTGCTGGGTTTTCGCCAGTGTTGAAATGAAGATTCCTATACTGAGAGAAAGGATAATATAGAGAATATTTACAGCAAGCAAAAAGAGGATGCTTCCGGTTATCGGAACACCGAAAACCAGATATCCAAGCAGCAGGATGATGATGGTAATAACGAAAGAGAGTGCAATATAAGGGGTTACTTTCCCGAGAATGATCTGCACCGGTTTCAGGGGTGAAACAAGCAGCACTTCCATGGTTCCAAGTTCCTTTTCCCGGGCAATGGAGATGGATGTCATCATCGCTGAAATAAGAATCAGGATCATCGCCATGATTCCGGGAACAAACATATATACACCCTTTAACTCGGGATTGTAAAACATCCGGACCTCCGGTACTATTATCATTCCCGATGAAAGGGTACTGTTTTTTTGTGATATATAGTCACGCAGTATTGCCGATGTATAGTTCACGATAAGGTTTGCCGTATTGGCATCAGAAGCATCAGCCAGCAGGTTTACTCTGGCAACACCATAACGTTGAAGGTTTTCGGCAAAACCGGGCTCGAACACAATGACCTCTTTCACATCCCCCTCCCGAAAGACATCTTCAATGGCATGTTCTCCCACAAGGGTTCTGTCAAGGATGAAGAAATCGGAAGCAGTGATCTTCCGGATGATCTCCCGGGTTTCTTCATCATTGGATTTATCCAGGACAGCTATTCGTATATCTTTTAATTCATTGGTTATTACATAGCCAAACAGGATAATCTGAATGATCGGTATTCCAAACAATACAAGCATTGTCCGGGTGTCCCGGAAAATATGGAGAAATTCTTTCTTTACGAATCCAAAAAAACGTTTCATGGTATAATCAACCTGTTGTTGTTCATCCTTTTTTCCAATGAAGTTTGTACTCTACATATCCTGTCTGTTTTCGTTTCCAATCAGTTGTTCCTGGCAATCCGGATAAACACCTCATCCATATCTTTTGCATTGTATTTCTCCTTCAGGTTTGCCGGTGTATCGAGTGCTTCGATCTTTCCTTCAGACATGATGGATACACGGTCACAGTATTCTGCTTCTTCCATATAATGGGTGGTCATGAAGACAGTAATCCCCTGCTTTGGGGCCTCATAAATCATCTCCCAAAACTGTCTGCGGGTCACCGGGTCCACACCCCCCGTCGGCTCGTCAAGAAAAACGAGACGGGGTTTGTGGAGGATGGATATGGAGAAAGCCAGTTTCTGTTTCCAGCCCAGCGGAAGTGAAGCGATCAGGTGATTCCGGGCATGCTCAAGTCCTAATCGTTCAAGCAACGAGGTAGCCCGCTCCCTGATTTCCTTCTTCGTTAAATGATAAATGCCACCATAGAGCCTGATGTTTTCGAATACCGTCAGGTCTTCATACAATGAGAATTTCTGGCTCATGTAACCGATGCTTCGTTTGATTTTTTCAGTGTCACGATACACATCAAAACCAGCGACGGTCATTTCACCGGAGGTCGGTTTTGACAGACCGCAAAGCATCCGGATCGCTGTTGTTTTCCCCGCTCCATTCGCTCCGAGGAACCCGAATATCTCCCCTTCATAAACACGGAAATTGAGGCAATCGTTGGCAACAAAATTTCCGAATTTTTTGGTCATGTCTTTTACATCGATAATCACTCCATCCATGCTTTTCAAATTTTCAGGTTATGTGCGAAGCAACCTTTCCGAAAAAAACATGAAAGTCCTTCGCATTCAGCTATTTTCACCTATTATAGGATTCCAGTTCCACAAAACAATCCTCTATTCCCGGCTTTATTTTCACGATTTCAATATTTGTATGCTGGCGGGAGTATAAAAATTTCTCCAGTTCAGGAATGTTTAGATGACCATCTTTCTGATTAAAGTGAACCTGCTGTCCAAACAGGAATGCTGCATTTGTCATCGGGTAGGCACGAAGGTCACTTACCAGCCGGTAAAGATCATCCGAATGAATGCTGCACAACTCCCGTTTATATTCCTGAATGATCGCTTCGGGATGATTCACCGATAAGATCCTTCCTTCCTGGATTAATGCAATCCTATCACATCGCTCGGCTTCATCCATATAGGCTGTTGATACCAATATGGTAATCCCATGCTCTTTCAGGTTACCCAGCATTTCCCAGAACTCCTTTCTTGAAACCGCATCCACACCGGTTGTCGGTTCATCAAGAATGAGGAGTTGAGGTTTATGAATCAAGGCACAGGATAGTGCCAGTTTCTGTTTCATACCGCCCGATAAATTTCCAGCCCGCCTTTTTCTGAACGGTTCGATGTGGGAATAAATATCCTTGATCAGGTAATAATTTTCCTTTATTGTTGTTCCAAAAACCCGGGCATAGAATGCCAGATTTTCTTCTACCGTTAAATCCTGGTAAAGTGAAAACCTGCCCGGCATATACCCGACCATTTTTCTGATCTTCCTGAACTCCCTGACTACATCATGATCATTCAACCGGGCCACTCCATTATCTGGCAATAGAAGGGTGGCAATAATCCGGTAAAGGGTTGTCTTTCCGGCTCCGTCAGGACCTATCAATCCGAATATCAGGTTGTCGTCAACGGTAAACGAGATATCAGTCAGGGCCTGGATTTCCCCGTAACTTTTTGATATATGATCAACGATTAGTGACAAATCAAAGGATTTTATATTGTGTTATCTGATCTACCTTTCTCTGGCTGCCAGGACCGGTAAATTCTCTGAAAAAACAAACGGCAGGTTCTAATTTGCGGTCTTGAACCGAACCTCACCAGGCATACCAATTTTAAGCGTTCCGTCATTTTTAACCAGTATCTTAGCGGCATATACGAGTTTAACCCGTTCCTCTTTGGTTTGAATGATCTTGGGTGTGAATTCAGCCTGAGAAGATATCCAGGAAACAATTCCCTGGAATTCAAGCATCTCATCATCATCCTGGTCAACGTAAACGAAAACCTTCTGACCAATTCGTATATGAGTTAATTGAGAACCGGAAACATAAACCCGTAAAATCAGGGTATCAAGGTCAGCCATCTTAAATAAGGGTCTTCCAATGGTCACCATCTCGAATTGCTCAACATACTGTTCGAGTACAGTTCCTTTCATGGGGGCTTTGATCCTTGCTTTCCTTAGCTGATCATTCACCTGGTCAATTTGGGTATCTACCACATTCAGTTCGGCCTGTATATTGGTCATCTGACTCTTAACAGCTTCGATCTGTTTTTCCATAACCCGGATATTCTGTTCCAGATCATCCAGCTGTTTGGTGGTGGCAGCACCATCCTTCAACAGGTTTTCGACCCGCTTTTTTTCAGTCAGTAAGGCACCCTTTTTTTCTTCCAGCACCCTTGTTTCTGCCCTAATGTTTTCTGATCTGGAACGTATAGCAACCCGTTGTGCTCTCAATACATCCTTTTGAAGAGCCAGTCCCGAAGTATCAATATAACCGATCGGTTCACCCTGTTCAAGGAGCTGGCCTTCCTCCAGCATCAGTTCGGCAACGGAGCCATTTGCTTCTGCCGAAACCAGGACTTCCTGAACCTCAAAGTTTCCATAGGCATCGGCAAGATCATTCATATTGTTACAGGATGGCATGAATATGCCTGTTATGCAGATTAGATAAATAGCTGTTCGTCTCATTGTGATTGTTTTGTGGTTTATATCTCGTTATTGTCCCTTTTTTACGGCATAATCGGCCTGGGCTTTCAACCATTTCATGTGGTGAATCTCTTTGTCAATTCGTGCCTGTTTTTCAGCATTCAGATCGGAAATATAGTCTGCCGAGTTAATCACTCCGTTATCGAGTTTTGATGCAGATGATCGGACTATCCGGCTTCTCATCTCTATAATTGTTTCATCCAGGGTTATCAATTTTTCGAACTTATGGATTTCAGATTGTGCTCTTTCGAGTTCAATGTTCACATTGCGGGTAAAGGCCTCCAACTGATTTGTTACCTGTCCCTGTTTCAACAGTAGCAATTCCCTTTCCCGCTTGCTCTGTTTCCAGTCAAACGGATTCCATGATATCCTGGCTCCGACAAGATAATAGGGGTCGAACTCATCACTTAGCATGTTCAGTCCCGGTCTGCCGTATCCCACCTGGCTGAATGCATACACCTTTGGCCGCCGGCTGGACCTGATGATGTCGCTGCTCAATCCAAACTGGGATATCTGCGATTCAAACAATCCGATCTCCGGCCTGGTGATATCGCTGTTCGGATCAATATCAACCGCAGGACCTACCAGCTCCATCCCTTTATCAAACTCCATTTCAAGTAGCTCAGCAAGAACGATCAGCCCGGTTTCCTTACTGATACTCATCTCAGTAACCTGCTGCTTTACCTTTAATTGTTCTGCCAGCAGGGACAAAAGATCACTCTCCATCATGACACCATTCTTAACTGCAGATCTCACCACACTGACCCGGTCATCCAGAACCTCGGTCATCAGATTCAATATTTTTTCCTGCTCCTGCAAAAGCAGAATGGAAAAAAACACTGAATTTACCATTTCTTTAAGCTGGTGAAGGGTGACTTCCGTCTGTTTGACAGCAGTTTCCAACTGCTGCCTCTCCAGCTCTTTCCTGCTTTTTGTTAATCCTCCGTCATAAATAACCTGGTTGATGTCCATCGCAATTTTGTATTGATCGTTCGCTGGTTTTGGAATATCAACCCCGGAGATGGAAACATCGATACTGGTCACATCGGATTGGTAAGTCGCCTGGGCATAGAGCTCAAGCTGCGGAAAATAAAAAACATTGTGGTTCTGTAGTTTAAGCAAAGTCATGCTTTCCAGTAACAGGTTGTCACCACTGACCGGATGCACCTCAATCGCTCGAGCATAACACTCTTCAAGAGACAGCG
>CAZTES010000158.1:0-8102 GCA_964612275.1 uncultured Rikenellaceae bacterium | reverse complement strand
GTCTTGCTCATGATCCATGGCAAAAGATTTAATACAAAGTTAACATAGCTTTGATAATTTCAAAAAATAAATCTTGATTTTCCCGTACCGAATAAAATTATAGTTTTGCACTTTATACTCAAATTTCACACAGTCGAGAATGAAAGGCTCTGTTGTTTGCCTTCACCCATCAGGTATCACTTGGACGATAATTGTTTCCCTGCTCCTGATTTCTGTTTACCAGGCAAGAGCACAAACAATACATGAGATTGCATCATTCGGTGCACCGGTTAAATTTCCAATTATACTATCTTCAAATTATGGTGAATTAAGGACCGATCATTTTCATTCCGGCATTGATATAAAAACGGAAGGAGTTAGTGGAAAGAAGATCATTGCAGTAGAAGAAGGCTATGTTTCCCGGATCAGTGTTTCCCCCGGGGGCTTCGGAAAAGCACTTTATCTTTCGCACCCCAGCGGCTATAGTACAGTCTATGGTCATCTTAGCAGTTTTTCCAAAGAGGTGGAGGTATACGTTAAGAAACATCAATACCAGGAAAAAAGTTTTCAAATCAACCTGTTCCCAAAAGAGGGAGAATTCCGGCTTGCCAAGGGAGAGACCATTGGGTATTCAGGAAACACCGGAAGCTCACTCGGACCCCACCTGCATTTCGAAGTAAGAGACAGCAGAACAGAGAATCCCCTCAATCCACTCCTCTTCAATTTTGATGTTGACGACACCATTCATCCTGTGTTTTACAGCATCTTTCTTTACCCCCTGGCACTGGATAGTCATGTCGATTTCAAAGGGGAGAAAACGAGGATGGTTGTCGTGCATGAGAACGGTGTATTTTCCCTTGAGGAGAATAATCCGATAGTCGTAGGAGGCATGATAGGTATTGGAATCGAAGCCTATGATTTCCTAAACAGTTCAAGAAACAGATGTGGTATCTATTCCATCGAAGTACTGCTCGATCAGGTCCCGCACTTTTACCAGGAAATGGATGAATTCTCATTCAGTGAATCCAGGTATATCAACAGCCATATTGATTATGAAGAGAAGGTATTAAACAACCGTAATATTCACCAAACCTTTGTTGCCCCCAACGATAAGCTTTCCGTTTATAAGTTGTTGCATGATCGTGGAAGGCTGAGTTTTTTCGACAACGAAAATCACGAAATAACGCTCATTATCAAAGATGCTTACCAGAATGAATCCCGGCTGGATTTTATTGTAGCCTCCAGGTGGGGTCATGGACAAGAAATCGCCAGGCCCCAAAGGACCTATACCAGGATCATGCTCCATGATGCACGCAACATTTACCAGCATTATGGTTTTGAATTGAATATACCTCCCGGTGCATTGTACGATACCCTCCACTTCACCTATGCGAAATCACCCGGAATACCGGGCAGCTATTCAGAAGTTCACCATGTCCATAATGAACTAACGCCGGTTCACCGATATTTTGACATGCGCATTGTTCCGGATAGCGTTCCCGCAGGAATAGAGGAAAAACTCCTCCTTGCTTCATTGGATGAAAAAAATGAGATCCATTCATTGGGTGGCGAATTCAAAAGCGGGGCTGTTGAAGTCCGTGCAAGAAATTTTGGCCGCTTCGTAGTGGTTGCTGATACCATTCCGCCAGAGATTAACCCGCTGACACCTGTCGATAATCAAGATCTTTCAGGGAAACATTACCTGAAATTCAGAATTAGTGATGATCTGTCAGGGATCAGATCCTATAATGGCTTCATCGATGACCAGTGGGTGCTTTTTGAATATGATCCGAAGAATGAATTGTTGGTTTACCGTTTTGATGGGGACAGGCTAACAAACAATAAGCATCATGAATTGGTTCTGACGGTAATCGATAACAAGAAAAACATTTCAGTTTACCAGGGAAGCTTTTTCTGGTAGATTGTACTTCTGTCTGTCGCCTCTTTAACGTTAAGAAACCTCCCAAAACAAATCGGACACTAAAGCAGTTTTTAGTAAAGGGATTCGGGATACACTCCACGATCAACCAATAACCTGATCTTTCTGATCACGTCTGGTTTGTCTTCCCTGTAGGTTACCCCAAACCAGGATTCATGGCTCTCCAGGACTTTTACCATGGCTTTATTCTGGTGTAGTAGTTCAAAAATAAGTGTAGGAATATAATATTCAGATTTGGGATTCCCTGACTCCAGATCAAGAAAAGAGCTGAAGGATTGTTCCAGGTAGTCAAAAACATTGCTGTAGAATCCCCAGATGTTCATCGAGACTACTTCTTCCCCCGATAGATTAATTACCCTGCCTGCCCCATCAGCAAAAACAATCTTATCCTTTCGTCGTTCAATGTTAGTCACCTCCACAATTGACCGGAGAAAATTATTCTTGTCTGATTTGCAAATACCCCGGGCAACCTGTCCAAAATCGGATAGGGTTTTATCCAGTCTGAATCCAACCATGGCATATTCATCTTCCCTGCTATGCATCAGGTGATCGACCACCACCTGGAAGGATCGTTCACCATAGAAATCATCCGCATTGATCACAATAAACGGTTCCCGTATTTTTCCCCTGGCAACAAGAATAGCATGGCCTGTACCCCAGGGTTTCTTCCGGTTATCCGGACAGGTAAACCCTTCAGGGATCATCGATAACTCCTGGAATGCATAGTCAACTTCAATTTTATGCCTTAACCGTGATCCGATGACCTCCTCAAACTCAGGTAGGATCTCTTCCCTGATAACGAAAACAATTTTTTCAACCCCGGCTCTTATTGCATCGTAAATTGAATAATCCATGATGGTTTCACCGGATGGACCAACCTGATCAATCTGTTTAAGCCCACCGTACCGACTGCCTATTCCGGCAGCCAATACCAGCAAAGAGGGTTTCGGTTTCGCCATATCGTACTGATTCATGAATGAACTATACTGCCCCAAACTGGCGGGGTATCCCATAAAGCTTTTTCCACCCTAAGGACCTGTGAATTCAACCCCCGTCTGCCAATTGACGGAATGAAAGCCATAAAAATAGCAAATTTTCTTTTGGATCAGGCTGAATTCCTGGCTTTATCTGATCATCCCATGCATTATTCAGTTATCTTTATACTCACCCGTGATGAAATATCGGAAACCCCGAATCAGTATGGGCAATAAGAAGGATGGTGATTACCATCGATGGATAACGGATAGTGATCAGGTAAGGAAAGTGGTTCAAATCCTGTCAAACATAAAAACTTGAAATGAATAACCAGTCACTAAAAATCAATTAATAAAAGCGATTGCCATGAAGTCACACAGAGTAATCGGATTGATGTCAGGAACCTCGCTTGACGGGCTCGATATCGTATTCTGCCACTTCACCAAGTATCCAGAAAAATGGAAATATAAGATAATCAGCAGCAAAACGGTACCCTATCCACCCGAATGGAGATCCAGACTGGGAAATGCCGATTGCCTGAATGGGTCAGAGCTTGTGAAGATCGATCAGGAATATGGGACATTCCTTGGGCACATGGTTTGTGATTTTCTTGCAGAGAATCCCGAAGATCCGGACTTTGTCGCTTCACACGGGCATACTGTATTCCACCAGCCCGAAAAGGGAATTACCCTTCAGATTGGTAATGGTGCTACCCTGGCAGCGATTACCGGCATAAAGGTCATTTCCGATTTCAGAAGTGTGGATATAGCCCTGGGCGGACAAGGGGCACCCCTTGTACCCGTCGGTGATGAATTCCTCTTCACCGAATACGACTACTGCCTTAACCTTGGGGGAATTGCAAACCTTTCATACAACTCAAATGGAAAACGAATTGCTTTTGATGTTTGCCCGGTAAATATGGCGATAAATTCCCTGATGGAAAAAGTGAACCTGATTATAGATATGAATGGAGAAAAAGGGAGGTCAGGTAGAATCATTCCCGAGCTGCTCGTTAGGCTCAATGCAATAGAATACTATCAACTGAAAGGGCCCAGATCACTTGGAAGGGAGTGGTTTGAATCGATTTTCTTTCCCATAACTGAAAAAGGGGATCTTCCGTTAAGCGACCTGTTAAGAACCATTTACGAACACATTGCAGTGCAAATCGGTAAAGCAATATCGGGCAATCAGAAACAAACTGTTCTGATAACCGGTGGAGGTGCTCATAATGGATTCCTCATCGAACGGATAAAGGCAAATTCCCCGATGCAATTCATCATCCCTGACAAAGAGATCATTGACTACAAAGAGGCTGTTGTTTTTGCATTTTTGGGTGTTTTGCGTGACCGGAATGAGATCAATTGTTTTGCTTCCATAACCGGAGCTTCCCGCGACAGCATCATTGGTAATGTTTATGCCGGAAAACCATGAGCAGGTTTTTCCCCTTTGTTAGAAAATTTTATCTTCGCCCTTTAATTATCCAATGGTCACCCTATGGAAAATTTTACAGCTTACAACCCCACAAAGATTCATTTTGGAAAAGGGGTAACCGAAAAACTTGGAGAAGAGGTCGGTTATTATGGTAACCGAACAATGCTGGTTTATGGCAAAGGATCAGCAGTGAAGTACGGTTATTATGACCTGGTCCGGCAACAACTGCAATCCGCCAAACTGGAGATCATTGAATTGTCAGGAATAAAACCGAATCCCGTTATTGAGGATGTAGACGAGGGGATCAAAATCGGGGCAGCGAAACAGGTGGATTCTATTGTAGCGCTTGGCGGAGGAAGTGTGATCGACTCGGCAAAAATTATCTCATTGGGCATTCCTGGCAAATACCCGGGCTGGGACATCATGAAAGGAAAGGTCAAGCTGGATCAATCCATACCGCTGATTACCGTTCTTACACTGGCAGCTACCGGTAGTGAGATGAATGGGGCAGCCGTTATCCAGAATCATACAACCAGGGAGAAAATCGGATACGTGAATGAACTTTCTTTTCCGAAACATTCGTTTCTGGATCCAGCATTTACCCTGTCGGTTCCCGAGGATTACACTGCCTATGGCATTGTTGATCTGATTGCGCATGCTCTGGAAGTATGGTTTAGCAAAGAAGCCATGAGCCTTACCGATCGTTTCATCGTTTCAATAATCAAGGATGCGATGCACTACGGTCCGCTCCTTTTAAATGAACTTGACAATTATGAGTACAGGGCGAACATCATGCTCGATGCCATGTGTGCATTGAACGGGATTACATCCTATGGAAGGGACAGAGGAGATTGGGGTGTCCATGCCATGGGGCACCAGCTTTCCCTTTTATATGATCTGGCGCACGGAGCAACCCTGTCGATAGCATATCCCGCATGGCTTAAACTGCAAACTCCACGCATTGGAGAAAGGATCTCCAGATTGGGGAAAGATCTGTTCGGGGTCAGTTCTGCAACAGAAACCATTGATCATTTAACAAAATTCTTCGTCTCCCTGAGGTGTCCTGTTCATCTTAACGATGTGGGAATCGATAATGGAAGAAAAGCGGAGATTGTACAGATCATGAACCAGAATAAGATCTCCGGTATGAATCACACGATTTCAAACGAGGACCATACAGCGCTGGTGAACCTGATGATGTAAGGTTTTATTCGCTCACCACTTCCGAGTCATCAACTAAATTTAGACGTGGAATTATATTTAATGAAAAAATATTTGTAATATTGCGGTCGTTTTATAAAACCCTTTTATTCAATCGATAATACTTCGCAGGATGGAATTAATGAAAGTTGTTGATAAAGAATTTTCTTCGCAAAAGGATTTCCCTCACTTCTCCGCAGGAGATACCATAACCGTTCACTATAAGATCAAGGAAGGGAATAAGGAAAGGATTCAGCAATTTCGCGGTGTGGTCCTCCAACGGAAAGGAAGGGGACATACCGAAACGTTTACCGTACGAAAAATGTCGGGGAATATTGGTGTCGAAAGAATATTCCCTGCTGCATCTCCCTTTGTTGAAAAAATCGAAATGAATAAACGGGGTAAAGTTCGGCGAAACAGAATCTTCTACCTCCGCGAACGTACCGGGAAGAAAGCAAGAATCAGAGAGAAGAAACTATAAATACCTTACTCATTTATCTTTAACTCTAAACTCTGAACGCTGTACAATGAACTCTATACTCTCCTTCATCACTCATCATTCATCATTCTAAACACTCATCCTTCATCCTTACTTTATCCCTTCCACCTTATCTTTTGCTGCCTGGATAATCTTGTCTCCCTGTTCCTCGGCTTCCTTAATGAGTTTGTCGGTTTTTTTCCTGGCTTCATTTCTCAGTTTATCGGCTGCTCGTTGGGCAGCTAATTCTGCGATGCGACCTTTTCCTTTGGCTTCACCTTCCAGTTTTTTGGCACTGGCATCGGCTTCCTCGATCACTTTTGCTGCCGCTTTTTCAGCAACCTCGATAAGATCTGCAGCTTCCTTTTCTGCCTGTTGAATGATCCGTTGCGCTTCCTCATTAATCTGTTCAATGACCTCCTCTTTCTTTTCCTCAAACTCTTGTGTTACGGTCTCTTTTAATTGCTCTTTTACCTGCTCCACGGCACTTTCTCCCGATTCTTTCATACCCAGGCTGATCTTCGGATCAGTAAACGTTCCACCAACATTTACATCCACATTGACAAACTCACCCGGCTGAATGTTTAATCCCACTGCCCGGGCTTCAGCAGCCAGATCATCGACAACCTGGTTTGCTGCAGAACCAAACGCCGATCGGGGAATTTTCATTTTAACCAGGTAGTTCATGGTTTGATCCAATCCTTGATCACCGCCAATCACCATATCAATATTCCCAATGCTGGCTTCAAAGGGATCAACAAATACTCTCCCATCCCGTATATTAAAACTGATATTCAGATTTTCAAATGTATTGGAGCGTTCTTCACTCAGTTTCAATGCACTGGTTATCAGGTCAAATGTCTTCGAGCTGACCACCTGCACCGAATCGGATGCCAGTTTCCCATATCCATTGATGGTTTCCAGCACGGGCATCATATCTGATGCAAGCAGGCAGTTAAACTCCAGATCTACCGCCACATCACCATTGAGGTTTTTTGCAACCGGCATCAGTGATTGCACGGTATTAAAGGTATTGAATGCAGAAGGTATTTCGACAGAAGAAATGCCGAGATCAAACTGAGCTGTCGGCATGGTCATATCCTGTGTATCATACTCTCCGTCCAATGCCATAGCCCCCTCCAGCAGGTCCATTGTCAATCCTTCCATTACAGCTTTTCCATCTTTCACGTAGAGGATACCGCGAATGTTTGACAGTTCAATGTTATCGTATTTGACGAGGTCCAGAGCTGAGGTGAGCCTGAAATCGATATTTTTTGGTATCTCAATTACAGCCAGGGACGAAGTATCTTCCTCAACCACGGTCTTCTCTTCACTTTCCGGAATTAATTCATTCAGATCCAGGAGAGATGAGGTGAGATCAAGGTTGCCTGAAACGTTCTTATCCTCGAAAATAAAAGGAATAAAATTCTCCAGTCTTCCATTTAGTTGAATATCACTCTGTCCAATCTGAACATCAAAAGAGGAAAGATTGACAAACCGGGGGGAAAAATCAAGCACCACATCGTTGATCAATACATCTTTTGGCAGGTCAGGACTTGTGTATTCAAAATCAGAAAGCGCCAGCCGCCCGTCCGCTGTAAAATCTTCGTATTGCTCATTTTCGATCATTGACATCTTTCCTCCCAGTTCCAGGTTCATATCCACCAAGCCTTTCAGGCTGATATCCTCCAGTGGAATGATATCTAAAAAACTGGCAAGGTTAAAACTTCCTGTGACTCTGCCCTCCACCTCCGGGTCGCTAACGGGTGTTTTAAGATGGATTTTGGCATCGACGGGATTTTCAGCGATACTCAGGTGAAACCGGTTCAGGTCAACGGTTGATCCATCCAGGTCATTTCCATCCACTGAAAGCACCAGATCGATCGCAACATCTTCGACTGATTTGGGTAGGTCAGGGTATTTGAACATGGCATCGGAAACTTTCAGTTCAAGCCCTATATCAGGGAGTGTACTATCCGAAGCGCTGTAAAAGCCCCTGGCATAACCATTCAGTGCCAGCTGTCCCGATGTTTCCAGGTCCTGAAAATCGTTCATGTAGATAGCAGGGACAAGCGAAAGCAGGGTTTTAAAGCTTGTCTC
>CAZTES010000157.1:0-8121 GCA_964612275.1 uncultured Rikenellaceae bacterium | reverse complement strand
GAAGCGTATCCTTTGGATATGCTTTTGAGTTTATCGTAGAAATCAAAGACGATTTCCGAAAGGGGCATTTCAAAGGTGACCTCTACGCGGTCGGAAGTAAGATACACCTGGTTTTTCAATGTTCCTCTCTTATCAATACAGAGTTTCATGACCGAGCCGATATACTCTGATTTGGAAATGATATGCGCTGTGATATAGGGTTCTTCTATATAGTCTATGACTGTGGGTTCGGGCAGACCAGAAGGGTTATGCACTTCTATGTGTTCCCCTTTCTTTGTATGGACTCTGTAAGATACATTCGGAACGGTGGTTATGACATTCATGTCAAATTCCCTGGCCAGTCTTTCCTGTACAATTTCCATGTGCAGGAGCCCCAGGAAACCGCATCGAAAGCCAAAACCCAAAGCAGCAGAGGATTCAGGGGCATAGGAAAGGGATGCATCATTGAGGTGCAATTTTTCTATTGATGCTCGCAGCTCTTCATAATCATCTGCATCCACCGGGTAGATCCCTGCAAAAACCATGGGTTTAACATCCTCAAATCCTTCAATTGCTTTATCACAGTGATTCTCGACGTGTGTGATGGTATCTCCAACCTTCACCTCCCTGGATGTTTTAATCCCGGATATGATATAACCCACATCTCCGGTCTTCAGTACCTTCCGCGGTTCCATCCTGAGTTTCAGTATCCCTACTTCATCGGCATGGTATTTTTTCCGGGTTGATACAAACATCACATGATCACCGGTTCTTATCTCTCCGTTCACAACCTTGAAATAGGCATGAATACCCCGGTATGAATTAAACACTGAATCGAAGATCAGTGCCTGTAGCGGAGCATTCGGATCTCCTTTTGGCGGGGGGATTCGTAAAACGATCTCTTCGAGGATCCGGTCAACCCCATAACCCGTCTTTCCACTCGCTTCAATGATATCATCCCGATGACAGCCGATCAGATCAACAATCTGATCTTTCACTTCCTCCGGCATGGCAGCCTCGAGATCCATCTTGTTCAGTACCGGAATAATTTCCAGGTCATGTTCAATGGCAAGGTAAAGGTTCGAAATGGTTTGAGCCTGAACTCCCTGAGTAGCATCGATGACCAGCAATGCCCCTTCACAGGCAGCAATCGACCGGGATACTTCATACGAGAAATCAACATGTCCAGGGGTATCAATCAGGTTCAGATAGTAGGTTGCACCGCCATGAAGATACTCCATTTGAATGGCATGACTCTTAATGGTGATCCCTCTCTCCCTTTCCAGTTCCATGCTGTCCAGTACCTGGTCTTTGAAGTCCCGTTCCGATAGGGTATTGGTTTTTAATAACATCCGGTCAGCCAGGGTACTTTTACCATGATCAATATGGGCAATGATGCAAAAATTTCGTATGTGATCCATCCCGGTAAAACATCAATTTCAAACGAACTACAAAGATATTTATTTCAACCAATTAATAAACCGGGGGGAGAAGAATGATCGGGGATGTCCAGTAAGGGTCGCTCAGCCCGGAGTAATTTCGTTGTTCGTTTTACGGTAAGAAAGCCCGTCCAGTGAAAAAAAAGCAGAGCTTTTACCGGAAGGCAGTATTTCACAGGACCTGTATCGTGAGTTGGTAACGAATTTCGTTACTGCTGATTATCCATAGCAATGATTCCCAGCTCGGTGAGGGTTACGGGTTTGTAATCCGGCGGCGGAAGAAAAACCGATTCATCCAAGGCTTCCTGACGCATATCAACAACCTCCTTCACGGTCTGGTAACCAATTTTGTATTCTTTCGTCCGCAGAATGTATGTGTTATATATCAAATGCTTGTATTCAGCTGCAGCCTGGTAAACCAGTTCATTTTCAAAGCCTGTACTCAACTGACTAAGCAGGTACAGGTATTTGCTCTGATCCAGGTCACGGGACACATCAAGTTTCCCGGAGATCCAAAGATCTTCAATGATCACCCCATTTAAAAAAACCTGGAATTTAGCGGTTTCATATCCCAGGATCGTGTCTTTTTCAGCCGTTTCACGGATAAAAATATCCAATGCAGATGCTGTGTCTGGGTGTTCCATGATCCTCATCATGGTCTCAAACGTTCTCTTTGCCTCATCCTGTTTCTCTTCCGGAAGCTTCTTTACTTCAAGATCAATCATCAATTCAAATGTCTCTCGCACCTCTTTCAGGTAATCTTCCACGGTTCCTTTCCAGAACATGTGAATCTGGGGTTTCAGGAATGTGATCATATTCTGGTTCAGGTCGAAAATCGTTGTCAGGTCCGGGTCCACTATTTTAATCCTGTTCTCCTGAAAATAGACCTTGTGACTCCTTTTTTCCTGGTTATCTGTATCATAATTTTCAACCGTGAGTATCCATCCGGGGTAAGCTTTTATGGTCAGGATAAAAAAAACAAGCACTATTCCCTGAATTCTTTTCATGATTGATTTTTAATGGATTGGTCTATCAAAATTACCAATAATTCCCGAATATCATTTTTTTTTTACCCGAAAGATGATAATTTTATATTACGCCTGAAGTGCCACATTCACAGAATCAAAACACAAAATCTAATAGAAATAACCATGAAAACGAACAGACGTCAGTTTTTAACCAGCTCATTAGCTGCAGCAGGAGCAGTCGCTGTAAGTTCTTTCCTGAACACTGCTTTTGGAAAGAATTTTTCTACCCCCGGGAGTGATACTTTCTTAAAACCCCCGCCGGATCTCGGATCAGACGAAGATTTCTGGTTTTGGGTTCAACAATCGTTCACCGCTTCCCCCAATATCATGAATCTGAATAACGGAGGAGTATGTCCGCAACCCAGAGTTGTCCAGGATGCATTTGAACACTACAACAGGGTCAGTAACGAGGGACCGGCTTATTACATGTGGCAGGTTGTGGGTGAGGGAAGAGAAGCAGTTCGGAAAGATCTTGCCCGCCTTGGCGGTTGCTCCCCGGAAGAGGTAGCCATACAACGGAATACCACGGAAGCACTGGAAACAGTGATTTTTGGAATGGACCTTAAGAAAGGGGATGAGGTGGTACTGACCAAACAGGATTACCCGAACATGATCAATGCCTGGAAACAGAGAGAAAAAAGGGATGGAATTGTCTTGAAGTGGATCTATCTTCCTCAACCCGTGGAAGATGACGACCTGATCGTAAAAACCTACGTGGATGCCTTCACTTCCAGAACCAAGGTAATTGAGATCATGCACATGATCAACTGGTCCGGACAAATCCTGCCGGTTAAAAAAATCGCTAAAGCGGCTCATGACCATGGGATCGATGTTCTGGTCGACGGGGCCCACACCTTTGCCCATGTCCAATTTGAAATACCGGATCTTGATTGTGAATATTTTGGCACGTCACTTCACAAATGGCTCTATGCGCCCTTCGGTACGGGCATGCTCTGGATTAAAAAGGATAAGATCAAGGAGATATGGCCCTTTACGGCTCCCGGTGACCCGGAAAGCGATAATATCCGGAAATTTGAAGCCATGGGAACACGATCATTCCCGGCAGAGCTTGCCATCGGAAAAGCCATCGATTTTCACTATATGATCGGAAAAGAGAGAAAACAGAAGCGATTGAACTTCCTGCGCAATTACTGGATGGAGCGGATCCGTGACATTCCAAGAGTGAAATTTTTCACGTCATTTGATCCGAAATATGCATGCGGACTGGGGAATTTTGGTATCGAGGGAATGACACCGGGAGAATTGCAGAAAACCCTTTTCGACCGCTATAAGATATTCACCGTGGCCATCAACTGGGAAAACATCGTTGGCGTAAGGGTTACACCGAATATCTATACCACAACCGCCGACCTGGATCAGTTCGTGAATGCTGTGAGAGAAATTGCAGGATAGAAGGTAAAAACAGGAGTTGAATTATGACCTTTACCCAATGATAAAATACAATCAGCTTTGCAATCATTTTTTGAAGAGGAGAATGGTGATTGCTTTTTTTATGGTAGTTTTTATCCTGATCTCCTGTTCATCAGATATAAACCGGAGGGAAATCCCCATTATTTATGTTTCAGATCTGTACCACCCTTTTGAGGATCCGGATGATCATTTCGATTTAGCAGCACTGTTTGGTTTAAACCAATTTGAGATTAAGGCAGTCATCATTGATAATGCAAAATCGTATAAAAAAACACCGGGTAGAATCCCGGTTGAACAAATGAACTACATTACAGATAGAAATGTCCCGGTATATGTGGGACTGAAAGATCAACTGGAATCAATGTATGATACGGGGGAAAACCAACCCGTTAACCAGGAAGGGTGTCAAGCTATATTAAAATATTTGGAAACATCCGTTAAAAAGGTAACCATTGTTTCGGTTGGCAGTCTCAGGGATATTGCTGCAGCCTATAACCGGAATTCCGTACTATTCAAAGAAAAAGTTGATAAATTGATAATTTTTATCGGGGAAGCGAATAATAAGGAGAACATTGAATATAATGTTTCGCTTGATAAGAACGCATATATTAGTGTTATGAATCGAGTTCCGAATGTTTGGTGGGTTCCCTGTTTTGATGGCGGAGTTTGGAAGAATAATGGGAATGCTTCTTTCTGGCAGGGACATCATTCCGAATTATTGGAAGGCGCTTCTGATCCAGTCCTTAACTATTTCATATATGCTCTGACGAAATCGTCCGATTCGGTTAACTACATTCAATATTTAGATCTTCCTGTGAACATAGAAAACTTGCAATCTCTCATACTTGATCCTACCGTACCATTAAGAAATTTATGGTGCTGTTCTGTTTTTTCTTATTTTGCTGAGCAAGATAAATCCTCTTTCCCTTTTACTTTTGAACAGGTGAATGTAAGTGTTGATAGCAATGCTGTTGTGCATTATACAGATACCGGCAATAAAGTGATGCGATTTTCAATTTTAGATAAAGCAAGTTACAGCAAGAAAATGACCAAAATTTTCAACGATATAATAAGATCTTTATTAAGCCATGACTAATCAAAGTTTTGAATCGGAGTCTACGGAAACCCTTACGAAAAGATTAGAAATTTTCGAAAAAGTAAATGAATTATGAAAATAACCCAAAAGCATTTACGGATCCTGGCCGGATTTTGTGTTCTCCTCGGAGTTGTTATTTATCTGTTAACAAAATACCTGGCTCAGAAAAACCTTGAAGAGCCCAATAGTATCTCGAAATGGATTGGCATCGGGATGATGATCGTTGGGCTTATTCTGAATATGCCCTGGCTGGAAAAGAAGGACAAGGAGTAAGGCATTTTTTTTACTCTTTCCCCGTAAACCGCGATTCCACCTTTTTTGCAGCTATTGCTGAAATCTCTATCCGGGCACCGACAGGAAGGTTGGATACCTCGATGGCTTCGCGAGCCGGAAAGCCTTCCGTGAAAAATGTGCTGTACACCTCATTCATTCCACCATAATCCCGGATATCGGTCAGGAAGACGGTACACTTCACCACGTTGGAAAAGTCAAGCCCGTTCTTCTTCAGGATGGTACCGATATTTTGCATTGCTTGTTGTGTAGCCTCTTTAATATCTCCACCAACCAGTTTCCCTGTTTCCGGGTTCATCGGGATCTGGCCGGAGACAAACAGCAGCCCGTCACCCGTCATAACCGACTGGCTGTAAGGGGCAACCGGTTTTGGTGCAGCTTCCTGGGAAAATGCATGCACGGAGAGCAATAGAAGCAAGAACACGAATCCTGTTTTTTTCATGATCATAATGATTTGGTTATTGAAACAATGTTTACCGGATGACTAAATTAAGAAAAGAAAGCGAAGATCATACCGGTGAATCTTCAATTATTACTATCTTGGAGTGTGTTACCGAAAGATGCTGAATTATGATCACGTTTCTCCTGGCTATCGTTGCCCTGATTGCCGGTTATTTTCTATACGGGCGTTTTGTTGAGAAGATTTTCGGAGCAGATCCGCAGCGGGAAACTCCTGCCTTCAGGCTCCGTGACGGGATCGATTTTGTCCCGATGGGCTGGGGAAAGATCTTCCTGATCCAGTTTCTGAACATTGCCGGGCTCGGTCCCATCTTTGGTGCTGTTGCAGGAGCCATGTGGGGTCCGGTTGCTTTTCTATGGATCGTCTTCGGGTGCATTTTTGCCGGTGCAGTACACGACTATTTTTCCGGTATGTTGTCCATTAAAAACGACGGGCTCAGTATACCTGAAGTGGTTGGGAAGTATCTGGGACTGGGTTTTAAACAGGTTATGAGGGGGTTCACGGTAATCCTGATGGTGCTGGTTGGCGCCGTATTTGTCATGGGTCCGGCAAGAATATTATGTGGTTATACTCCGGGTGTAATCGGATACGGACTCTGGATCTGGGTGATCTTTGCCTATTACCTTCTTGCCACCCTGTTACCCATCGATAAATTGATCGGAAGGGTCTATCCGCTATTCGGTTTAGCGCTCCTTTTTATGGCACTTGGGATATCTGTTAGCCTGATCCTGAACCGGTATGCCATCCCTGAGTTAATCCCGGCGAACATTGTAAATATGAATGCTGAAGCGGATAAATTTCCCATATTTCCCATGCTGTTTATTACCATTGCATGCGGGGCAATATCAGGGTTTCATTCTACACAATCGCCTTTGATGGCCAGGTGCCTGAAGAATGAAAAACAGGGAAGGAGGGTTTTTTATGGTGCCATGGTGGCGGAGGGTATTGTTGCCCTGATATGGGCAGCTGCCGCGATGAGTTTCTTTGGTGGAGTGGGAGAGTTGAATGGGGTGATGAGGGAACAGGGGGGAAATGCAGCCTGGGCTGTCAATGAGATCTCCAATTCGCTCCTGGGGAAGGTTGGAGGATTACTGGCTATTCTCGGGGTGGTTGCAGCACCCATCACCTCCGGCGACACCGCCTTCAGAAGTGCCCGGTTGATTGTCTCGGATTTCATGAAAGTGAAGCAGGTAAAGATCCTTAACCGGTTATTGGTAAGTATTCCACTCTTTGTGATCGGCTACCTACTGACCCGGGTCGATTTCAGCATCGTATGGAGGTATTTTGCCTGGTCGAACCAGACGCTTGCTACCATTGTTCTCTGGGCAATATCTGTTTTTCTGATCCGGGAGAACAAGTTTTTCTGGCTCACCCTGATCCCTGCTGTTTTTATGACTGCCGTAACCTCCACCTATTTGCTGATTGCCCCCGAGGGTTTCCATCTGCCGGGGGAAATTGGATATCCGGTTGGTACCGGATTTGCCCTGATCGCCCTGCTGCTTTTTTACTATAAAAAACCCCATCGGCACGTTACCTGATGGGGTTTTGAAGGGTTATATATGGGGATTGATTACATCATACCTCCCATACCCGGGGCTCCGCCTCCCATGGGTGGCATCGGAGGGTTCTCTTCCTCTTCTTCAGCCACAACACATTCAGTCGTCAGGAACATTCCGGCTACAGAAGCGGCGTTTTCCAGTGCAATTCTTGCCACTTTGGTAGGATCGATCACACCCGTTTCAAGCAGGTTCTCATACTTGTCTGTCCTGGCATTGAATCCGAAGTCATCTTTCCTTTCAAGTACTTTCTGTACCACGATGGAACCTTCGATCCCGGCATTTTCAACGATTTGCCGGATAGGTTCTTCAAGCGCACGTCTGATGATTGCTATTCCGGTATTTTCATCCGTGTTTTCACCTTTCATATTTTTCAGTGCATCGATAGCCCTCAGGTATGCCACACCTCCACCAGGAATAATTCCCTCTTCGACAGCAGCACGCGTTGCATTCAGTGCATCATCAACACGGTCTTTCTTTTCCTTCATTTCCATTTCGGAAGCTGCTCCGATATAGAGAACAGCCACACCGCCGGCAAGCTTGGCAAGCCTTTCCTGCAGCTTCTCCTTATCGTAGTCGGACGTGGTGGTCTCAATCTGCTTCTTGATCTGGTTTACCCGGGCAGAAATGGTTTTCGGATCACCGGCTCCATTAACGATGGTGGTATTCTCCTTATCCACCACCACTTTTTCTGTTTCACCGAGCATGTCGAGTGAGGTACTTTCAAGCTTCAGTCCTTTCTCTTCTGAGATAACGGTTCCTCCGGTCAGGATGGCAATGTCTTCAAGCATCTCCTTTCTCCTGTCACCAAATCCGGGAGCTTTAACTGCTGCAATTTTCA
>CAZTES010000156.1:0-8138 GCA_964612275.1 uncultured Rikenellaceae bacterium | reverse complement strand
TGTTTGATCCGTCCCACCGGTTGTTAGCATCAAATGGTGATTTTAAGGAGCCCCTGTTGTATGGAAGTACCGGCAAGCCAATATTTGCCAGGACAGTAAACCAGGTGCGGCTGGTAAAGGAGTATGCAAACAATGACCTTCTGATGGCAATCGGACCGGCAGGAACCGGGAAAACCTATACGGCAATTGCTCTTGCTGTAAGGGCATTACGGAACAAACAGGTAAAGCGAATTGTCTTAACACGACCGGCGGTTGAAGCGGGAGAACATCTTGGTTTTTTGCCGGGTGATCTGAAAGAGAAACTGGATCCTTATCTGCAACCCCTGTATGATGCACTGAATGATATGATCCCGTCAAAGAAGCTGGCCAGCAACATCGAAGATGGTACCATTCATATTGCTCCACTGGCATTCATGAGAGGCCGTACACTGGAGAATGCTTTTGTAATCCTGGATGAAGGACAGAATACAACCGTAAATCAAATAAAAATGTTTCTTACGAGGATGGGACAGGGCTCAAAATTCATTGTTACCGGCGATATTACACAGATTGACCTGCCCTTCCGGAGAGACTCGGGCTTGTTGCAGGCTATGCGTATATTGAAGAATATTGAGGGCATTTCCCTGGTTGAGTTCGATGAACGGGATATTGTCAGGCACCAGCTTGTGAAACACATTGTCAATGCCTATAACCACTCGGAAAATAATGAAAAGAAGAACATGTAAAAACGCACTTTATGGAAAAAGCAATCGTAAGAACCCATTTTAATTTCCCGGGACAGCAAAGTGTATACCATGGAAAGGTGAGGGATGTATATAATATTAAGGATATCTATTTACTGATGGTTGTTTCTGACCGGATCTCAGCATTTGATGTTGTCCTGCCAGAAGGCATTCCGTTTAAGGGGCAGGTATTGAACCAGATTGCCTCCAAGTTTCTTGACTCAACAAGCGATATTGTCCCAAACTGGAAAATTGCCACTCCGGATCCAATGGTAACCGTTGGTCACTATGTTGAGCCTTATCCCGTGGAAATGGTGATCAGAGGATACCTGACCGGTCATGCCTGGAGAGAATACAGGTCGAA
Source organism: uncultured Rikenellaceae bacterium (assembly GCA_964612275.1). Lineage (GTDB taxonomy): Bacteria > Bacteroidota > Bacteroidia > Bacteroidales > VadinHA17. The sequence goes on along the minus strand of CAZTES010000156.1, from coordinate 7,052 downwards.
AAAACGGGAACTTTGTGGCGTTCCACTGCCGGAAGGAATGCAGGAAAATGATAAGTTTCCTGAGCCAATCATAACCCCTACAACCAAAGCAAAAGAGGGGCACGATGAGGATATTTCAAGGCAGGAGATCATATCCCGGGGCCTGGTTCCGGAAGAGGAATACCGGTTACTGGAGGAGTATACCCGAAAATTGTTTCAGCGGGGAACTGAAATGGCTACTGATAAAGGTCTGATCCTGGTGGATACCAAATATGAGTTCGGAAGGAAAGATGGTAAGATTTATCTGATCGATGAAATACATACACCCGATTCTTCCCGTTATTTCTACCTGGATGGCTATGCCGAACGCCTGGCTAAGGGAGAACCCCAGAAACAACTTTCAAAAGAATTTGTGCGGCAATGGCTGATCGACCATGGTTTCCAGGGCAAAGAGGGAGAAAAAATCCCGGAAATGACGGAAGAATTCGTGCGTCAGGTATCGGAACGGTACATTGAGCTGTATGAGAGTATTACCGGTGAACCATTTGAACGAGCAGCATCGGCTTCTGTCCATGAACGCATCGAAAAAAACACCCGGGAGTTCCTGAAAAAAATGAGATGATAGAGTTAGGGTAACTCGGTAGTGTAATTCGATTATTTGAAACGTATCAACTTATTAACTTATCAACGTATAAACTTATAACCATTTCCCTTTTTCCTTGAACCATTACCCCTTCTCAACAAAGCGTTTAATAAATTTCCGGATGTATTCTTCGATTGCCGGAAGCTCCCTGAATGGTTTTCTGCAGTACATCTTTTTTTCTCTCAATTCTTCGATGGTCTCTTCCTGCCCGGGTTTAAAATTCAATTGTTTCTCTGTTACATGAAGGATCATTGGCAATTCCTCAAATGCAAAACCATAAAGTCTTTTCAAAATGGTTTCTTTTTCTCCTATGATTCCCAGTTCCTGCAATGCGGAATTGAACTGTTCTGATTCTTCGAAACCTCTTTCTTTCCTGAAATAAAGGTCTTTTCGTTGGTGAAACAACTCGATCTGGATTGGGTTTAATGCCCTTGCCATATCCAGGATAAATTCAATAAAACGGTGGTAGAGGTATTCAATTTTTCCCGTTTCACCGGGAAGCAGAAAATGAAAATTTGCAGAACTTCTGAACCACATTCTTTCTTTCTTGATGTATTCATACCGTTCAGTATTCGGGTCAGGCAATTCCCTGGCTCTGTGCAGAAGCTTGCGGGGTTCCGTTATATCTTTCTTTTCAATATAAAGATCGATCAGCTTAATCAGAATGTCGTACTGGTTGTAATTAAGATGTACCGTTTTAAGGTATTTATCAAGATAATCAATAGCATTGTCGATACTCTGAGACTTAATTAGTTCAGCCATGGTGATGTGCAGGGCGAGAAAATACGGATCACCTTCCGGTTTTTCCTGAATGATTTCTTCCAGGTATTGGTGCGCTTCGTCAAAAGGGATTGATTCATCCCTTTTCATGTAAGGGATAAGCTTGTTCATGCATGTTACCAGTGCTGTATTTCCCTCTTGAAGGTATGCTTGAGCAATCTTTTTCAGGAAAGACACAGCTTCTGAATAACCCTTTTCTTTTCTGATGCTGGTGGCTTTAATCATCAGTTTGTGCACATCTTCTTCCGGATGTTTATAGGTTGTGGGTGGAATGTCAGGTGAGTCTTCAAACTGGATCCTGACATCCTGATGAGTTTTTACGGAACCTTTCTGTCTGGAACTCCATCGAAAAAGCTTTTTAAGAAACGAGATCATGTCGGGGCACATTAAGTAAATGAAGAACAAATTTGTAATTAACTTCTGAACAGAAAGATACAAATTTATCCGGGCATAATCAAATAGTGCCTATTGGATTTGGATTGATACTTTATTACCTTTGTTTTTCAACAGTTATTCATTAAGGCGTTGATAGAAAGCAGTTTATATTATAAAGTACGTTCTGTATTGTCTCTGCTTCTGTTCTTTTTTATGGTGGAGCAGCCGGTTTATACACAGGAAATCCCGGTCGAGATCAAAAAATCTTCAGACAAAGTGATGATTGATGGCAAGGTCTATTTCATTCACGTTGTCAGGGAGGGGCATACCCTATACTCGATCAGCAAGGTTTATGGAATTTCACAGAAAGAGATATCGAGGGAGAATCCCATGGTAGTATTTGGTTTACGTGTTGGACAGGCACTTAAAATTCCGGCTGAACCCGAGCTGGAAGGGGAGGAAGAACAGGTTGAACCGGAGAATTTTATCTATCATCCGATCAGGGAGAATGAAACCATTTATGCTCTTTCGAAGCGATATGGAGTGACCGAGGAGGAGATCCTTGATCATAACCTGGACCTGATCATTGACGACATTGATATTGGAACTATAATTAAGATTCCAAAGAAGATTTTTACACCGGAAAAAGAATCGTTTGGTACCGAAAAGGAATCCTTCGTTTACCATCGTGTGGAGAAGGGTGAAACCTTGTATTCCTTATCCAGAGAATACAATGTGTCCATTCGCCAGATCCGGAGAGCAAATGTCGGGATGAAAGGAAGCCCGAAACAGGGTGAATATCTCAGGATACCGACCACCGAGCGGGAGGAAGCTGACGTTACTCCTGTAGCGGAAGATAATATCGATATTATTTTCGCGGAGGATACAGCACAATTTACCGATGAGACACCCCCTTCTTTCTATGGGAAATCCATACATGTAGCGTTGATGCTTCCATTCTATCTGGATGAGAATGATGCGCGGGTAGTCATAGATACATCCAAGGTGGATGATTTTGGGAATGCAATTGAAAACGTAACAGAACGGGACAAGGATTGGATCTACCCGAGAAGCTTTAACTACATTGAGTTTTACGAAGGCGCTCTCCTGGCGGTTGAGTCACTTCAAAAAAACGGATTATCGATAAACCTTTCAGTGTTTGACACGGAACGAGATTCTTCCACTGTCCAGAGGATCATCGACAATGGCGGTTTGCGTGACATGGACCTTATCATAGGTCCGGCATATACACATAATCTGCGCATGGTGGCAGAATATGGAGAGGACCGGAGGATTCCGGTTGTCTCTCCCCTGGCTTCCAGAAACATTCTGCTTGACGAAAATTCCTACCTCTTTCAGGTGAGACCAACTTTCGAAACTGAGGTCGAAAAACTGTCCGCTTTTGTTTCGGAATTCTACGATAAGAATATTGTGATGATCCATCCGGGAGATAGTCTTGAAGCTCCGAATGTTGATTTGTTGAAACGGAAACTGTTTTATAAGTTATCCTTTTATACTTTTTTCAATGAGGTGGTTTTCAAAGAGGTTGTGTATAACGACGAGATTACAAAAAACGATTCGATAAACAGCATTGAACATGCACTGTCCCATGATATTAAGAACATTGTTATTATACCGAGTGATACAGAACCTTTTGTCAGTAACATTGTATCCACGTTGAACACCCTTGCAGCTGATTATGAGATATTGTTGGTGGGATACCAGTCATGGCAAAGATTCCGGAATATTGAGCTACAGCATTTCTATAACCTCAACCTTCACCTATGCGTACCGTTCATATTGGATTATACCAGAGATGAGATAAAGGAGTTTATCCGGTCTTTCAGGGAGTCTTTTCATAGTGAACCGGAACCCTTTAGTTTTGCCTGGCAGGGATATGATATTACCTATTATTTTGTGTCAGGTGTTGCCCGGTATGGAAGGCGATTCAGATACTATTCCATCAGGCACCGGGTTGATCTGCTCGAATCGGAATACCTGTTCCAGAGAGTAAACAGTCGTGGAGGATTTGAAAACATACAGATCCATTTGATACAGTACAATCCGGACCTGGAAATCAAAGAAGTGACTACCGAGGATCAGAGCGTCTGGGAGAAAAGGTAAACCGGAGCAAGAAGAACTCATTTCACCTTAAGGAGGGATGAGAGGTTTTCAAGTGATCCGTCCACCTCTGCCGGAACCAGGTGCATGATCTCAGCAATCAGTTGATGATTACCTCTTTTCTGGCATTTACAAAGAGCATATCCCCAGTTTGATCATACCCTTTGAAGAGGTTATGTTTGTGGTGTTTCATTTGATCTCCGAGGAATCCCACAAGGGTAAGGGCTGCGTCAGCTGATCGTTCATTGATCAGGTTTTTCATGCTGACCGATTCTTCCTTGTTAATGATTTCAATGTTCTTTTTTGATATGGGCAATCTTCCGGTATTTACCAGTTCGTATATTTTATTCCGTGTTTCCTCCAGATCTTCCTCTTTGCATACATCAAAGATTTTGATCATTCCTTTTTTCCAGTCGGAATGTCCCAGGATGATGTAGCTCAGGAGGATCATCAGGTTGGTATTCTCAATATCGTACCGGCTGATCCAGATATGAATACCTTTTTTAACATTAATAGCCCTTCGGGATGAGCCCAATACACAGATATCATAATCTCCGGATCGGCAAAGCGAGTAGTTATCAATGATCTGGTCCAGGTTTTCCGGATTTTCTTTGTCAAACTCAAAGAGGATCATGTTATTCTCCATCCCGGAAATGCTGGGAAGCTGGATGGTCTGTGCAATGGCTGAAGTGTAGGATGGCGAGATCAGTGTATCGAGGTAAATATTCGAATGTTCCTGTTCAGACTTGACAATGAGTTGTTTCAGGTATTCCTGTGCTTCAAGGTGGCTGGTTTTGGAATAGTATCCTTCGATCAGGTGAATATAGGTTCCGAAACCATATTTGTAGGATATCCAGCTAAGCAGTTTAAATGCCTCATCCCGTTCAAATGTGTTTTGTGAGACACAGACAACAGCAGGTCTCCATTTCTGGGATGATCCGATTTTTTTTGATTTCTGGAGGAATACCTGGAGGTTCCGGCTGAGTTGAAAAATAGCTCCCTGGAAGATGGCTTCAATTCCCTGCCGGTTTTTGTGGTGAAAATGGATGAATGTATAGATTGCCGTCATAATGACCAGGGCAGCAGCAGCATATCCGGCATTTATCTTAAACATCAGCCATCCGCACATGATAAATCCAATGAGTGAAATATACCAGCGTGAGCGGAATGATGGCCTGTAGGATGGATCGGCACCAAAATGGTAAAGAAAGGAGATCAGGCAAATTGATCCGTAGGTTACCATGAAGAACATGGATATGATCTCTGCAACCATATTGACATTTCCGATCGCTACAAAAAAGAAGGCAATAATACAGGTAATGACTGATCCGTTAAACGGTTCATTTGTTTCGCTCTTCCCTTTGGCAACCAGATAGTTCAGTTTCCTGGAAGGGAAGGACTGATCCACACCGAGCGCCTGTAATGTTCGTGGTGCAACCATAACCGAACCGAGGGCCGATGAGATGGTGGAAGCAGCCAGCCCTATCGGTATGACAATTCCGCCGTAAAGAGCTATTTTACTCATGACCAGCTGATTATTTAACAAATCTTCCGGTGAAGTTGATATTTTTAATTTCCATGCAACAAAAACATATGTGATCATCCCGATCAGTGTAGCTGAAGTGGTTCCCAACGGGATCGATCGGGCAGGATGCCGGAGATCTCCTGAAAGCCCAACACCGGCTGTCATGCCGGTGAAAGCTGGAAAACAGATGGCAAAAACAATAAAAAAATCATTCATATTACGGAAAGATCCGGTAAAAAAGCCGGGTTCATGGCTGTAGGAATAATCTGTTTTTCCAATGAAAAAGAGGGTTAACGAGATAAACAGGATGGCGACCACAAAATAGAGGGCTTTCACTCCGAGATTGGCTCCCTTTTTCAGGATCAGCAACGACAAACAAGCCATTGCCGGAAGACTGATCACCTGACGGGGCAGGGTAATACTAAATCGTTCATGGACAAAATTAAAAAACGGTTCAAACGCCTCGGTAAATGCAATGACATAAAATGCGACACTGATGGCCTGGGAACAATAGAGAGCAACACCAATGGTGGCTCCTATATTCAATCCAAAAGAGCGGGATATGATGAAATATTCACCCCCTCCCTTCACCTTTTCGTTGGTGGCAATCTCCGAAAGGGCAAGGGCGGTTGGGATGGTTACCAGGTGCCCAACGAGAACCATCAGCAGAACCCCGAACAACCCGAGTGTTCCTACAGCATATCCGAAGCGAAGGAATAAAATGGCACCCAGTATGGTTGATATTGCCGTAAAAAAGACGGGCGCTGTTCCAAACCCTCTTTTATTCTTGCCGATTGGGGTTGACATACAAATCCGTTTTTATATAAGGTACGTTTGGTTATGAAAGATCATTTCCCGGGACCTGCAAACGGCTGGTCTGAAGCGACGTGAGGATGAGAAAAAGCTATTCAGCCACCTCCCAGCCAAAATCAATGTATTCAGATGAAAATTGATCCCCATGGACCCTGACGATCAGGAATCCTTCTTCCATCTCACCGCGCGGACCTCTCCACCAGCTCGCGCATACTGCACCCCCGGTAATGAAATGGGTTCCTTTCGCAAAGAGATCCTCATAGAAGTGAAGGTGCCCTTGCAGCACCAGCTTTAGGTTATGGTTTTCGAACAGATCCAGTACTTCTTTGGAATTTGTGATCACAAGACCTCGGCTGTTTGGTGATGTTGCTCCCTGAACCAGCTGTGTCTGAACGGTGATAAAAGGAATGTGAACAGAGATGCAAATGGGTGTTTCAGGATCAACGCCCTCCAGGTCATTCTTCAACCAGGCTATCTGTTCCTGATCGACGTACCCGTAATAGCCCCCTTCTTCCCATTCATCGATGGAATCCAGGATATAAAACCTCCATCCTTTGTGATCGAAGGCATAGTAGCGCTTACCAATCCGTTCCATAAAAAAGCGATCACCATAGAAGGGATGGGTGGAATCAACCCCGCTGCTTTCATAATACCCGAACACCTCATGATTGCCCATGGTATTATAGACGGGCATGCTAAACTCTTCAGCGGTTTCGATATAGAGGTTGTATAGTGAATCCGCCCTGCCATAGGTCTGTCCTAATGCATCCATGATGAGGTCTCCACCCGTGATGACAAAGTCGGGTTTTAATTCGT
>CAZTES010000155.1:0-8329 GCA_964612275.1 uncultured Rikenellaceae bacterium | reverse complement strand
TTCGTTTTATTGACTCAAAACAGGGGGTAAAACGAATGTTTTGTTCCTTTTAACACAACAAGTTACATCATAATCGTAACTTATCCAAGGGATTCCTGATGTTCATCAGGTTTTTCCGGCTTACGTATGGATAGATCTCTGTGGTCCGTGTACTCTTATGCCCCAGTAACTCCTGAATAATCCGGATATCTACCCCCCTTTCGTGTAAATGAGTGGCATAACTGTGCCTGAAAGTGTGAGGCGTTACTTTTTTCTTAATGCCTCCTTTATTGCTATTATTTTCAGAATTTGCTGGCTACTTTCTATTTTCTGGAATTTATGGTACAAATACGTTTGTATTGATTGATAACAACCCCTAAATTTCCGGGTTTCCATTTGTTGTTTTTGCTGCCTGTGGTGGTTGTTATCATCCGAATCAGTTTTGCGAATAATAATTATTCCATGGATATGGTTTGGCATAATAACGTATGAATCCAACAATACGAATGGAAAATGTTCTGGCATTGAAATCCAATATTTATCTGCAATTACGCCTATTTCTGACAAATTCATTTGCCCTTCCACAACCTCCCCAAAATAATCTATCCTGTCCCTTGTACAAAGTGTAACATAATACATTGCGTTCGAGCCATAATCCCAATTTTGCAATCTGGAAGATTCAATCCGATATCTATTTCTGTATCCTGTATACATTTTTCCCTTTTGAGACCAAGTTAAATCATCAAAAACCAATTAGTCGGTGATTAAACGTTTGTAGTCGTTTGTAAACGGATAATGGAATGATTATCCTTTAATTTTTGAGAAAAGGGTGGGAGAGAGGCGTGAACTTCCGGAGGTTAATGTTCAATCACCCCCGATCCGATCAGTTCATCTCCATCATACCAGACAGCGAACTGGCCCGGTGCAATACCGCGCTGTAACTGATCGAAAACCAGATAGAGTCCGCTTTCCCGCAAATAGAGCCTTGCTTTCTGCAGGGGTTGCCGGTAACGGATCCTGACCAGCATATCCCTTGATTCGCCCGGTTCCATTTTCAGGTCGTCACGGAGCCAGTGAATGTCATTACCATTTACTTTCAATCCTTTCCGGTTTAATCCCGGATGATCGTGCCCCTGTCCGGCAAAAACATAATTTTGATTTGTATCCAACGCGATAACAAACAGCGGTTCTTTTTTCCCGCCGACATTCAATCCTTTTCGCTGACCGATAGTAAAAAAGATGGCTCCCTCATGTTTTCCGACAACCTCTCCATCCTTTGGAGTATAATCGTATGCATCCGTCAGGTATGTCAGTTCCTCTTCAGAAATTTCATTGCCCGGGAGCCCCTGTTCAAATGTTCGCCAGCCATTCCAGGAAGCAGGAATTTCTATGATATCACCGGGTTCACCTTTCAATTTTTGTTGAAGGAATTTTGGAAGATCGACTTTTCCTACAAAGCAGATCCCCTGGGAGTCTTTTCGGCTTGCGGTTGCCAGGTTCAACTCCTGTGCGATTTTTCTGACTTCCGGTTTCGTAATGTCTCCGAGGGGGAATTGTGCCAGTTTCAACTGGTTTTGTGAGAGCTGGCAGAGAAAATAGCTCTGGTCCTTGTTTTTATCCTTTCCTGCGAGTAGGCGATAAATTGTTTTTCCGTTTTTCCCGATTTCCTCTTTCCTGCAGTAATGTCCGGTAGCCACGTATTCAGCCCCCAGATTACATGCTTCATCAACAAACAAATCGAACTTGATTTCCCGGTTGCAGAGGACATCCGGGTTGGGTGTCCGTCCCTTCTCATACTCCGCAAACAGGTACTCCACCACCCTCTTTCTATAATCGGAACTCAGGTCAACCGTGTGGAAGGGGATGTTCAGTTTTCCTGCCACCAGTTCGGCAAACAGGACATCCTCATCCCAGGCACAATCCCCTTTGAGCACACCGGTAGTATCGTGCCAGTTCTTCATGAAAAGACCGACAACCTCATGTCCCTGTGCTTTCAGGATATAGGCTGCGACACTTGAATCCACTCCTCCCGACAAACCGACTACAATTTTACTCATTTGATTGTATGAGAATAGTTTAGATGCAAAAATAGAAAAATAGATGATTCCAGGTGTTGTACATTACCCCCTAACTTACCGCATGATGAAATCGTTCAGCCAGCAAATCCATCGATATCCTGTTAATGGTCGGATTGATTTTCATAACAAATTCATTGGTACCGGGGGTGGGGGATGGCACCAGAATATTTTGATTTTCAAGTTTCTGCCTGAATGTTACCGGATCGGTATTGATCACCTTTAGGATAAATACATTGGTGCCATTTGGTATCCTTTCAATTTCCAGGTTGTTGTTTTTATGAATCAGCTTGAAGAAAACCTCTGCATTGGCAACGGCTTCTTTATAATCTGTTAAGAAGCTGTCGGCATAATGAAGAGCAACGGTAGCATATGGCCAAACCTGTACCAGTCCCCCGCCAAACATCCTCCGTGTATGGAATAACCCATCAATGAACTCTTTACTTCCCAGAAGTATGGCTCCCGAAGGTGCATTAAAATTTTTATAGAGTGAAACATAAACGGTATCAAACATGGAAGCCAATTGATCCGGTGGAATATTGGAATGAACGGATGCATTGAACAACCTGGCACCATCCAGGTGAATTCCAATTTTCTCCTCCCTGGCGAAATCAACAATTTTTTGCATTTCAGAGAACAGAAACATTTGATTATGCTTCCTGCGCACCGGGGATTCAAGGGATATTGCTCCAATTTTAGAATTTACCCTGCCCTCTCTTGTTCTCATAAAAACCTCTTTAACATCCTGTACCGTAAAATCCGTTTCACCAGATCGTAAGGGGATGAGATTCAGGTTACTCAGGTTTTGGGCACAATCACCGGTATCCCTGTAAATATGGCTTTCTGCCTGGACAATCACCCTCTTTTTGTCCGATGCAAGTTTCCGTATGGCAATATGATTTGCCAGTGTTCCGGTCGGCATAAAAATAGCAGCCTCTTTCCCGAGAAGTTGGGAGAATTTATTCTCCAGTTCTTCCACACTGCCCCCCAGTGAATAGTTATCAACTGAGATCTTCCCTCTCTGTTCAAGATCGTGAAGAAGGGAAATGGTTTCAAGGGGGGTCAGGTCCAAACCATCCCGCGTAAACTTCACTGCCTGCTGCATCTTTTTCAATTTTTCTTCCTGCTCTTCACTGAATGCCGGGAAAATACCGGTTCCCAGACCTGCCATTAGCAGTCCTCCGGATTTCACAAAGTTTCGTCGATTTAGATTCATTATTATTGGTTTTACATCAAGTATTCCTATAAGAGTTTATCCTGTGATAGTTACCTGCCATGGGGAGTAAGATTCGGTAGTGGTTCCTTGTTCTTAACATACCGGTCGAACCACTCCACAACCATCTGATCCACTTCATCCCGGTATTCCAGGATCCCGTGGTCAGCCCCTTCGAACAGGACCAGCCGGAAGGGGATATGGAGTTGAAGCAGTTTTTCGGATAAATCAATAGCCATTCCGGGTACAACACGCCAGTCGGAAGTACCATGCAGGATCAGTGCAATTTTAGCTGAATTCAGAGATCCGAATTCGCGGTTTCCTCCCCGGTTATAGATGATAACGGGACAGGATACTGAATCGATTGGATAAACCAAATAACCGGTGATGTTTAAACCATCACTGCTGTAAATGATTTTTTCGGCTACCACTTCCTTCAGATAAGCAAGATCTGGTTTGATATACCAGTCCCCATCTTTATAGTCAAAAATAATATTGGTTAATTCAGCCCTTTTCAGAAGATCAATTCGTTCTCTGGACAGGATTTCACCATCCTGACCCGGTAGCGGATTCAATACAACCAGGAGGGTGAGGATTAAGATAAATGTTCTTTTCATATCATCTATTCGGTTATGCTGTTCAAGAGGGCATCCCTGTCAATCACTTCACCGTTAAGTATCAAATTTTCAATTTCTTGAAGACAGTTCAGATCATCCAAAGGATTATCTTTCAAAATCAATAAATTGGCACGGAAACCTTTTTTTATCAGCCCGGTCTTCCACCCAAAGGCTTCATTGAAATTTGAAGTGGCTGCTGCAAGCACCTCCCTGTTCGTTAATCCGATTTCTGAAAGCAGGTGAAGTTCGGTGTGGAGTGAAATACCGGGCATGGTTCCCCAGACATCCGTTGCACTTCCGGCCAGGTATTTTGCACCCTTTGCTGCATAAAACTTTTCTATTTCAAATTCGCGCAAAGCAAGGTTACTGTAATTCTCCTGGACGAACGTTTCATAATCATGTTTTCCAGTCTTCTTATTTGCCGGATTATTAATATCTTCTTCTGAAAGAATCGTTGCAATGGGATAATCCCAGGGGTTCCTATGGTCTGGCAGGTCAAGATAGAGCAGGCTCAGGGTTGGCATCAGGAAGGTTTTTGAGCGAGCCAGCATTCTGGCATGATTTTCCAGGGCAGGATCGTTCAAATCAAGATTTGAAAGGTACCGGTAGTATTGCCATTTCGGGCTCTCCATATCATCACTAAAAGGCTGGTCAGCCACTGCTTTTGCCATTTCTTCCGGTGCAACATCCAGTGAATATCGTGTTGTATGAACAAAAACCTCAATGCCTGTCTCTGCTGCTTCCCGGTAGGAGGTATATCCAAGTTCTCCAATACACCCCATACCGAGCTCTTTTGCCCGGCTTTTTAGTTTCTGAACCTGGTCAGGTGTAAGCGCATATTTCAGCAAAACAATTGAATAACCCTGTTCATACAACAACTCAAGATCTTTAATGTGTTCCTCTACCGGTTTTCTTTCGTCCCCTACCGATTCCAGCCTGTAAAAGTCCGGCGATGGGTCAGCCCCGGTAAAAAAGGATCCTCGTCTCCCTCCATCCACCCCGATAAGGGATGTTACCCCCAAATAAAGAAAGGCATTTGCGTATTCCTGGTTGTTCATTACAGCAAAGCCATCAATCAATCCAGGAAGAATAAACTTACCGGATGCATCAATGGTCACCACATCTTTTGCGAATTCAATCTCATCATTGAATGCACCGGTTTCAGCAATTGTATCATCCCGGACCAGTATATAGGAACGGATCAGATCATTGTCACGTTTTCCCTGGTTGGATACATCGATGATGGTTCCTCCAATGATCAGCAGGGGAGGTGAGTGTATGCGTTCCGTCTTGCAGCAGGCACCAACGATAAGGAGCAGGAGAGGCAGCAAGGCTGCATTCCGTATGGTCTGGCTATTCGAAGTATTCAAATGCATCGATGATATCGAGATATACGCCGTTAAAACCGGCATCCAGGATTTTATCCAGGTACGAACTATCGGTTCCGAATATGATCTGCTGCCATAACGGATCCCAGTACTCCACTTTGTAATTGCCCTCCCAGTTGGGATTTTCTTTTTTCAACCAGGATGGAGGATTGGTTTCCCATTCCGGTTGCCAGTAATATCGATAATCCTCTGCTTCTCCAATACTCATGTAGGCAATAACCATCCGCTTTCCCCCATTCTGTTTGCTCCTTAATTCCTCTACCTCAGGTGTAGTATAGGGTACACCATCAAAGAAGAAGTCCATGATCAGAAGGTCATAATTGGTGCCCGTTACTTCCGTAATGAAGTTCTCTTTTGTGCCAAATCCTTCCGGATCGAGGATATAGAGGAAATTTTTTGCGTTATCAAGCAGGGTGACAACGTCTGCATTAACATTGTATGGGTTTGCCGGCCAGGAAGGAATATTGTCCAGGTCCCTGTGGTCTGCAGCAAAGGATATATACCCTGAGTCAGCACAGGTTGCATACGAATCATCCATCTTCGATGGTGTACTGCAATAATCGGTTACTAGTATTTTGACACCGTTGAGCAGGGCTTTTTCGAGGTAAAAGCACGTTTCACTGGTGAAGGTAAATGGAGATTTCTCATTGTCGTCGTTATAGCCGTAGAACAGATCTTCCCTGCCCACTCCATCAATTGCCTGAAGGTAGGAGAGATCGGGATCATCCTGAAGTTTTCCTTCAAGGGTAATTAATTCATGACCGTTCTGGGGAATAATGACAAAGCTGGCATCAACATTTTTAGCATAGCCACTGATACCCTGTACAAAGGCTTTCATATAGTCTTTGTATTCGGTCGTTGTTTCCCCATTGTCAGGATCGTCACTGCACCCCTGAAGGACCAAACCAATGAACAACACTGCAACTAATGCTAAAAGAGCGGTTGATTTTTTCATGGCGTATGATTAAAGTTCTTTTTTTTATGCAATAAAAATACGAAAAAGGAGGGAATACCAACGTTCAACATTCAACATCTGCCATAGGCATGCCTTCGGCACAACGGTCAACATCCAATTGTATTACTAGTGTAATACTATTGAGTTACTCACTTCTCTTAGCCCCATCATCCATCCTGCCTGCCGGCAGGCAAGGCATCCATCATCCTTCCTTTCTTCCAACTCACCTCTCACAGCTCACTACCCATCCTTTCCATCGCCCCCCCTGTCAACCGGTACACCACCCATTCATCCATGGCTTCGGCACCGATCTTTTCATAGAATTTTCTTGCAGGATTCCATTTCAGCACCCACCACTCCATTCTGCCGCACTTTCTTTCCTTAGCCAACCGTGCGCAATGGGCAAGGAGTGCTTTTCCAATGCCCTTTCCCCGGTATTTCGGGGTAACGTAGATGTCTTCGATGTAGAGACCGGGCCTTCCCAGGAAGGTTGAGAAATTGTGAAAAAAGAGGGTGTAACCAACCGGTTTATTCTTGTATTCAGCAATGATTACCTCAGCATAGGGTCTTTCACCAAAGAGCGTTTCATCGAGGATCTCTTTGGTGGCAACTACCTCATGGGCAAGCTTTTCATATTCAGCCAGTTCTTTGATTAATCTGAGGATCAATGGGGTATCGGCAGGTTCAGCCAGTCGAATATTCAGGTTTTTCATTCGCTCGAAATTTGATCGATATTTTTTAATTCCGTGTCAGAAAAATCGGTGTTATTCAGGCAGTCCATCGAATTCAGCAGCTGGGAGACGGAACTTGCCCCGATCAGTACGGAGGTAATGCGCTTATCGCGAAGGATCCACGACAGGGCCATCTGGGCAAGCGATTGACCGCGTTTTTCTGCCAGCTCATTCATTTTTTTTAACTTTCCAACCAGCTTCTCAGTGATGGTTGAACGTTCAAGGAAACCATGGGGCTTATCCGCCCTGGACCCTTCAGGAATTCCTTTCAGGTACTTATCGGTTAACAATCCCTGGGCAAGGGGAGAAAAGGGTATACAGCCAACACCTTCCTCTTCCAGTACGTCCAGCAATCCATCCTCAACATCCCTCACAAGCATCGAGTACTTTGGCTGGTGGATCAGGCAGGGAGTTCCCAGTTCCCGGAGGATGGAACAGGCTTCTCTGGTCATTTCCGGGTTGTAGTTGGAGATACCGGCATAGAGTGCCTTGCCTGACCGTACGGCATGATCCAGTGCACTCATCGTCTCTTCCAGGGGCGTGTCGGGATCGGGCCGGTGGGAATAAAACAGGTCGACATACTCCAATCCCATGCGAATAAGGCTTTGATCCAGGCTGGCAATCAGGTATTTCCGTGATCCCCATTCCCCGTAAGGACCGGACCACATTAAATAACCGGCTTTCGTGGAGATGATCAGTTCATCCCGGTGCGCTCTCAGATCTTTGTTCAGGATTTTCCCAAAATTGATCTCTGCTGATCCCGGAGGGGGACCATAGTTATTTGCCAGGTCGAAATGGGTTATCCCGGAATCAAATGCCTTCAGGATGATACCCCTTGCTGTTTCATAATCATCAACAAACCCGAAGTTGTGCCATAAACCGAGAGATACTGTCGGTAACAATAATCCGCTGTTCCCGCACCGGTTGTATTTCATGTCCTTATACCGGTCAGATGAGGGTATATATTCTTTCATAACGATTATTTTTTTACTTACTTCCTGTCAGGGCTTCTAAATATGAATTGACCTGATTCTCATCACTTGCCTTTAAGGGCGCGTGAAATAACACAGGGTAGCACCCTGTGGATCCTTGGTTAAATATATGAATATTCGGATCTCTTTCAAAATGCTGCGTTACCAGTATTTCTAAAAACCGGGTGATACATTCCATTATTCCTGGTTTTTAATTACATTTATTACCCTGTTCGTTGTTCTTCACTATGGCGCAACTCACCGTATACAAAGCATCCGCTGGTTCAGGGAAAACCTATACCCTTGCCTTTGAATACCTGCTGCACCTGATCCGCAATCCATATGCTTACCGGAGAATACTGGCGGTAACCTTCACCAACAAAGCCACCGCAGAGATGAA
>CAZTES010000154.1:3723-8378 GCA_964612275.1 uncultured Rikenellaceae bacterium | reverse complement strand
GCCACATTTACAGAGACTGATACAGTAAATGATCTGTTCAGTACCTATGATCAACTGACTGATATACTTAGCGGTTCTGCTAAAGCATCCTATATGGCCAAATTAAATGAGGGTAGGACACAATTTAATACAACCTTTAATATTTCCCTGAATAACAATTCTTCCGGTTCAAATTTTAACAACTCTATACACACTTTTGAACCGGACACGATTATTGTTACGGATCAATTTATTGATAATCAAACAGACCGGTTCTCGGTTTCGGTGAATCCTTCATTTGTTCAAAAGATTGCCAGGCTGTGGTTCATTTCCCCACAAGTCAAAGTAGGAATGAATAATGAGACGATTGACCAAAAACAGGGAAATACTATTTCTGAAAACCTCCCTATAGATTCTGTAAGTCCTGAGTTTCTTCGTGAACATAAAGTTCTTGAAACAGGTCTTACATTCCGAAGAACAACATCTGTTTCCAATTTTTATATTACAGTGAATGCAGCCTGGAATAAGCTTGAAACGACGTTATGGGACGATCATTACGACAATGGAAGCTGGTTTCATATTCTCCCATCCCTGTTTTATGAAAAGAGGATCCGGGCAGGCAAACGGGTGAAGTTCAGGTATGCCGCAAATGTAAATCTTCCATCAGCGGGCCAGCTTCTGCCTGTATACAATACGACCAATCCGCTTGTGCTGGTACAGGGAAACCAGGATCTGGAACCGGAGCTGCGTCATATATTTTTCTCAGAACTCTCAATATTTGACCAGTTTTCTTTTACTTTCCTGCATTTACGGCTCTTTGGTTCCTATACCCAGGATAAGATTAGCTGGTCACAAACAATTAACGACAAACTGGTAAAGTATAATACACCTGTTAATGTCCCATGGGACTACAGTGCAAGCGGATATGCAAATTTTTCTACACCCATAAGAAAGTTAGGCATAAAGATAAATTTAAGGCTGAACGAGAACTTCCATAAAGGCCTCAATATTATTAACGATGAAGATAACATCCTGAATTCATGGTCTCACACAGTCGATTTTAGGATCGAAAACCGGCTTAAAGAGAAACTTGATGCAAGAATTGGAAGTTCAATTTCTCTGACAGATATCAAATATTCAATCCAGGAGAAACTGGATAACCGGTATTATAATACCGTTTATTATGGCGATATTTACTACACTCCAAATGATCACTGGAATTTTCAGTTTACGGCCCGGGTAACAAACTATAATTCAGAAACTTTGGATGAGTCAATTAATATGCCATTGCTGGATGCCGGAATAAGTTATTATTTCCTGAAAGGTAACCGGGGAGTTCTTACATTAAGAGGCATCGATCTGCTGGATAAGATTACCGGATTTCAGCAAATCAGCGATGTAAACTACCTGATGCAGATTAACAGCAATACTCTTGGCAGGTATTTCATGCTTTCCTTTAAATACAGGTTAACTTCTATGGGTGGTAAGAAGCCAATGGGGAATAGAAATCCAATGGGAAAAAGGAAATGATATGAACAATACAAAAATCCGGTCCATACTGATCATAGTAATTGCGGCAATACTTGTTTCAATCCTGTTTAATATCAGGACTTTTATATCCTTATTTGAGTTTCTCTCCAATGTGGATGATTTGCCCGACAAAAAAATCGATATGATAGGAGCAGGGTTTAAGTTCTCATACTTCAACCTGATCATCGAATTTATTGTGTTTGTTATTATTGCTTTTTTCAACTACACCTGGATTGAAAAGATTTTCAACCTTGAGAAGTATAAACGTGCAAGGATACCAATCATAGGAATTAGCAATTTAATCCTGTTCTTCATCCTCATTCCGCCCGGAAAGCTTTTCCACAGCGCCTATTTTGCATCTATGGAGCAAGCTTTCAACAAAGAAATAGAATTTGATATCCGAAATTTACTGATTATCAATATCTCTGTATTTCTGCTGGCAATACTTGTAGCCAGCCTGCTGAAAATAATGCGAAAGATGAAGGTTGCCGAAGAGGAGAACATCAGGCTGGTTGAGGAGAAATCAAAAGCAGAGCTCAGTGCTTTGAAAGAGCAGATCAGCCCTCATTTCTTTTTCAATACCTTAAGTTCACTGAGTAGCATAGTAAGGAGTGAGAACAGGGAGGTTGGACTTGAGTTTATCCAGGAGATGTCAAAAACCTACCGATATACCCTGGCAAGCAAGCAGGACCTGGTGAGTATGAAGGAAGAGATTGAATTCCTCCAATCATACGTTTTCCTGTTAAAGAAGAGATACGGTGAAAAATTAGTACTTCACTTAGATATCCCTGAGAGTGCCTATAAATTTATGATACCACCTATGTCGCTGCAAATACTGGTTGAAAATGCAATACAGCATAATGTAATAACCAAAACATCACCGCTTACCGTCAAAATATATATTGAAAACGGAATGATATGTGTCGAAAACAACCTCCAGGTGAAAGAATCTACCGACAGTTTTGGTATGGGACTTGAAAATTTAGCCAGTCGTTACCACCTTCTTTCAAAAAAAGATATTATTATTACAAAAGATGAGCACATTTTTTGCGTGAAGCTACCTTTGTTATAGTATGAACGTAATCATCATAGAAGATGAGTCCGGTGTGGCTCAGAATCTTGTAGATATTCTTGGTGAGATTGAGCCGGGGATTCGTGTACTGGGAATCATTGAATCGGTAAAGGATGCAGTAACCTGGCTCAGGGAGAATCCTGACCCCGAACTGGGATTCTTTGATATCCGGCTGGCCGATGGTGACTCATTTGAGATCTTTGAAAAGGTGGAGGTCAATTTCCCCGTAATATTTACTACTGCCTATGATGAATATGCTATAAAAGCTTTCAAGGTTAACAGCATTGATTACCTGCTGAAACCCATTGATAAAAAATCACTGATTGCCGCGTTGAATAAATATGAAGCGTTTTACAAGAAGGATACAATTGTTGATAACACCCTGCTTCTTAAGGCGATTGAGCAATTACGATTGAAGGATGAGAAGAAATTTAAAAAAAGTTTTCTGGTCTATATCAGGGATCAGATCCTGCCCGTTTCCGTTGAAGACATAGCCTATTTCTTCCTTGAAAATGAGGTGGTTTATTGTGTTACATTCAAAGATAAAAAGTTTGTTATTGACCAAACCCTTGACCGGATAAGCTCCCAGACTGATCCGGAAAGCTTCTTCAGGGCCAACCGGCAATATATTGTATCCCGTAAAACCGTTAAATCTGCTGACCAGCACTTTAACCGTAAACTAAAACTAAATCTCTCTCCTTCACCTAACGAGGATGTTTTTATCAGTAAAACCAAAGTTACTGAGTTTAAGGAGTGGCTGGAGAGATAATTGATAAGTTGATAAGTTGATAAGTTGGTAAGTTGACAAGTTAATGGGGTAATACGTTAACAAGGAATAATAAAAAAACGCCCTTTTTGCAGGGCGTTTTTCTTTAGATCTTTTCCGTTTCCACAATTTTTGCCATGATATCGGCATAGGGGATCACTAGATATTTTTTCCCTTCAAACTCTGTTTCAGTTCCTGAGAAATCCTTAAAAAACACCATGTCACCCACGGCAATTTCAACATTTTCAATAGTGCTGAGTGCAACCACACGGGCAACCTTGGGTTTTTCCTTTGCCGAATCAGGGATGATAATTCCGCCGGCAGTCTTCTGTTCTGCCGGCTCATCGGTAATGTCCAGCAAAACATTCTGGTTTACGGGTTGTAGTTCTTTCATTTTACTAAAGTTTTATGATTTATTTTTGATTTATATACCTAACATCTTATTGATCCTTTCCCTGTCAAATCCAACCACAATCTGTCCATTGATCTCCGTTTGCGGCACACCCTGTTGTCCGCTTCTGCGCACCAGTTCTTCCGCCATACGTTGATCTCTTGAAACATCAACATCGCGGAATGGGATTCCGTGTTTCCGTAGATGGGTTTTCAGGGTTGCACACCATGAGCAGGAGGGTGTTGAATAAACCACAACGTTTTTCCTGGTTTCGGATCCTGATCCATGAGACCGGGGAACCAGGCTCTCAAAAACCGACTTGAAATAGTTACTGTCGTGACACCCTTTTATAGAATTGACCATGACACCTTTTTCAAAGGTAAGCAGCGTTGGTACAGAAGTCACAGCATACTGCTCATGAACATCCTTTACGCTGGAAACATCTATTATTAAAAGAAGCAGATCGTTGATCTCCTTACCTGCTGTTGAGATATTATCTAATGCACACTTACTGATTTCTGATCCTTCTTTGTATAACAATACGAATGATTTTTCCTTGGACCGGATCTCCTTTAGCAGCTGTTCGTGTGACGTAATATTTTTGAATTCCATTGAATGAATCGTCTCTGTCTAATCTCTTAATAAAAATTTCCCACTTCCTTTCATATTGTGTGCCAAACAAACCAAATGCAATTGTTGTCATAAAAACCGGTTGTATTACGTCATATTGAATGACAAAATGCCAGAAGACAATAAAAAAGTTATACGTTATAAGTTAAAAGTAAATGAGACTATGGATTCAGGAGATGATAGTCGAACTGAATTCATTTAGTCGAATTTATCCCGTCGGAAGACGGGATCTACTATGGATTCAGGAGATGATAGTCGAACTGAATTCATTTAGTCGAATTTATCCC
>CAZTES010000154.1:0-3623 GCA_964612275.1 uncultured Rikenellaceae bacterium | reverse complement strand
TACTATGGATTCAGGAGATGATAGTCGAACTGAATTCATTTAGTCGAATTTATCCTGACATCCGCCAATTGTTGGCGGATCGTCAGGATCTCTTGATCTCCACAGTGATAAAATTCCATCAATCGCGACATTAGCCAAAACGCTTTTTTACTTCGTTTAGGATGTTGATTATTGCCCCTCGTCGCCCGAACTGAAGTCGGGCGACGAGTTTTTACCTGTAAGTCCCAGGCTTTTAACCTTCGAAGAAATCTCATGGGTAATGGAGTGAAGCAGATGGATATCATCTTCACCAAGTAATGCAACGCGTTCCATGATTCTGTTAAGGAGGGTTTTATTATCTCCAATTGTGGTTTGATCGAGGATTTCAAGTATCCGTTTCTTTAATGAGAGATAGGATTCAGTGTCGGGTGGGGTGGGGGGAGTATCATCTTCCGGTGAGCCATACCCGGAAGCAATATAAGCGTAGATCATTACTGCTTGCGACAGGTTCAGGGAAGGATAGGATGTATTCATAGGTATGGTGGTAACCAGGTCGCAGAGTGAGATCTCTTCATTGGTAAGCCCCGATTCTTCTCTTCCGAAAACCAGGGCAACATTTGATATCGAATCCTTTTTCTTTTCCAGGAGTTCAGGAATTTGTCGGGCCGGATAATAATCCTGTTTTGCTGACCGCTTTTTAGCCGTTGACCCGATAACAAAGCCAAGATCCCGGATGGCTTCTTTCAATGAAGGATAAATGGCAGCTTCCTGCAGGACGGTGTGCGATCCATGGGCAAGCATCATCGCCTTTTCGTTCAGGTAATCACACGGATTGACCAATCTCAGGTCATGAAACCCCATGGTATTCATGGCACGTGCACTGGCGCCGATGTTTTCGGGAACCCCAGGATTAACGAGAATGAAGTTAATGTTCATGCTTTTAGCGAATATGCAGATTTTACTAATATGATAAAAATAAATGGATTAAGGTAGGTCGACTCTCCTGAGTCGACAAGTAGGCGACTTTAGAAAGTCGCCCTACATTGTATACAGGAATGATTGAGAATTATAAAAAATGATCATAAAATAATTTAACCGAATTGAATGACTACAGTTACCTTATTTCAAAGGTCAGCGTAGTCCCGTTCGATTCATAGTCGATACCCTCCTCGTCACTCTCAACCATGTTAATGGTTCGCACAGGAAAAAATTTTTACAAATATAAACAGACTGTTATTATTTGCAGATCCCTGTCCCTGTCTTTGCAACGGCAAAGTATGCTCCCTGTTTTATCAGAAACCACACTCTGTCCGCCATAAACCAGTCCACGCCAGGGGCCGTTGGTAATTTCTCCCACCAGGTCGGTACCTGCCACTGTACATCCCATCTTTTTTGCTGCGTTTTGAACAGTTTTTTTTAGTTCTTCTCCATGATCAGGCCACCGATCTTCTTCTGCAGCCCAGCCATAAGGGATGATTACGATATCCGGCTTCTGTTTTTTCATTTCCGCCAGGATTTTCTCCTTGAATGAATCGGCACAGATCAACTGTCCGATCCTTCCGAATTCTGTATCCACTGCCTTTACTTCCGATCCGGGTGTGTAGGGAGGGTCCATTAGTTGGGTCAGTATATTGATCTTCCTGTGCTTCAGTAAGATATTTCCTTTGTTATCGATGAGAATGACTGTATCGAATAGCTTGTCATCCTCTTTCTCCGCTAATCCGACGGAAACAAAAAGTCCATACTTCCTTGCAAGGGCGCACAACCTGTCGGAATCCTCACCCGGTATGGGGAATGCCTTTTGATGGGCTTCCGGGTTCACCCAGCCCAGAAGAGATGTTTCGGGAAAGCAAACAATATCCGTTCCTTTTTTGCTTGCTTCCTGGAGGGCATGCTCAATCCGGATGAAGTTCCCGGATCTGTCGCCATCAAGACAGAAGATCTGGGCAATAGCAACCTTAACCTCACTTTCCTGTGCACAAAGATATGTTCCACTTACCAAGCTCAACAAAGTAAAGATAATTTGGATTAGGCCGGATGTTCTCAAATTTGTTCTCATCTTGTTATCTATTATAAAAGTATAAAAGTAGTATATTTACGCAACTATTATTTAGGAATGATGTCGCTGAATATTGATGAAAAGGATCTGAAAAAATTCATTGTTGTTGGCGACCGGGTATTGATCAAACCCAAATCACCACAACAGAAGACCAAGTCAGGTTTATACCTGCCCCCCGGTGTTCAGGAAAAAGAGAAGATCCAGTCGGGTTATGTCCTGAAAGTTGGTCCGGGCTATCCCATTCCTGCCATCAGCGATGAGGATGAGCCGTGGAAAGATAAAAGCGATGAATTAAAATATGTTCCACTGCAACCCAAGGAAGGCGATGTAGCGGTGTATATCCAAAGCAGTGGATTCGAGATTGAATTCAAGAATGAGAAGTATGTCATTGTTCCTCATTCTGCCATCCTTCTCCTGATCCGGGATGATGGGCTGTTTGAGTGAAAGAACAGCGATCGACATCCAACATTCAAGTAGTTTTCAGTTTCCAGTTCTCAGTTTTTAGTGTAAAAATTTTACACTATTTGGCGTATGGTGTGTTACGGTCCAGGTTTGGATTTCCCAGTAAATACCTTTGCAGTTGGACCGGTGGTTTTAGGATCAACAATCCCCGGGTTGTGCTCACTATCGTTCGCTTACCCGGGGCTATAAACATGTTGCCCCTATTGGGGCTGAAAAAAATAAAATTTTATACCGAGAACCGGCTACATTCACAGACTTCGTCTGATGATGTATCCGCCGTAGTTTTCTTCGACAGCCGAACGTTTGAGCAAACAACGATTGCGAAAACCTCATGAGCAGATAGTGTGAGAGGATTACGGTGGTGGAGTTAGAGAAAAGAGCACCGAGTACCCATTTCTCACTACTCACTTTTCACCACTCACCTCTCTTATTGTTTGTTAAATAATGTTAAATGAAAACGTTGCAGTTTTATCGATGGCATTTTTTTTTATTTTTGCACAACATTTCCCGGAAACAGGAAGCATTCGGGAATCTTTCCCGAATCTTTTATGTTATCGCCCGGGAGAACTCAAAGAAAACGGATAACATATGGATATAAGAATTGAAAATCTTACAAAAAAGTATGGTGTTCAGCGAGCTGTTGACAACATTTCCTTTGAGGTGAGGACAGGTGAGATTCTCGGATTCCTGGGACCGAATGGTGCGGGTAAAACCACCACGATGAAAATGATCACCAATTATATTGCACCCGGTGAAGGAGTGATAACCATTGGTGGCAAGCTGTTGACGGATCATGCGGATGAACTGAAGAAGCACATTGGCTATTTACCGGAGAACAATCCCCTGTACCCGGAGATGACAGTGATCGATTACCTGCGATTCTGCGGGGCGTTGCAGGGCATTGAAAAAGAAAACCTTGATAACAGGGTTCATGAAATGATTCGCATCTGTGGTGTGACTGCCGAGAAGCACAAGAAAATCGGTGAGTTGTCGAAGGGTTATAAGCAGCGGGTTGGACTGGCACAGGCAATGATTCATGATCCGGATATTTTGATCCTGGATGAACCGACTTCAGGACTTGATCCGAACCAGATTGTTGAGATCAGGAAACTGATCCGGGAAC
>CAZTES010000153.1:0-8404 GCA_964612275.1 uncultured Rikenellaceae bacterium | reverse complement strand
AACCAGAAACCAGAAACAAAGTGTCTAAAAAACAATACATCGATCCGGAAAAAGAGAGGGAACCAGGGTATATAACCTTTGGTAAGATCCCGCTGAATCAATACAACAGAACGATTCAACAGGAAAGGGAGAATTATTCTGATGATGACCTGGTCAGGATTTACCGGGATATGGTGATCATCCGCGAATTTGAGACCATGCTGAACCGGGTTAAAACCACCGGGGAATACAACGGTATCCAGTATAACCATCCCGGTCCGGCTCACCTCTCCGTTGGTCAGGAAGCTTCTGCCGTAGGGATGGCATACCACCTGACTGCAGATGATTTCATTTTTGGCTCTCACCGCAGCCATGGCGAGATCATTGCAAAAGGATTATCTGCCATTCACCGGTCGGCAGAGGATTTTTTGGTGCAGACCATGTCTGGATATTTTGATGGTACCATTTTGCACATTGTGGAGAAAGATAGTAAAAAAGGGGTAAAGGATCTGGCTGTCCGGTTTCTGCTGTACGGGACACTGGCTGAGATTTTTGCCCGCGAAACCGGATTCAATAAAGGATTGGGCGGATCCATGCACGCCTTTTTCCCACCTTTCGGCATCTATCCCAACAACGCTATAGTTGGTGGATCCGGGGATATCTCTGTGGGTGCTGCCCTCTATAAAAGGGTGAACAGAAAACCGGGAATCGTTGTGGCAAACATCGGTGACGCCTCGATGGGATGCGGTCCGGTATGGGAAGGAATAATTTTTGCTTCCATGGATCAATATCAGACCCTGTGGGATGAGGAATTCAGGGGCGGTTTGCCCATTTTGTTCAATTTCATGAACAACCAGTATGGAATGGGCGGCCAAACGCGGGGTGAAACCATGGGCCATGATATTCTGGCACGGGTAGGTGCTGGGGTAAATCCTGAAATGATGCATGCAGAGCGGGTGGATGGCTATAACCCGCTTGCTGTGATAGATGCTTTTAAACGAAAGAAAGCACTCCTCGAACAAAGAAAAGGCCCGGTACTGCTCGATACACTCACCTACCGGATCAGCGGACATTCACCCTCTGATGCCTCGTCCTATCGCTCGAAAGAGGAGATTGAAGCATGGAGAAAGGTAGATTCTATCATTGAATTTGGAACCCGGCTGGTGGCTGCCGGAGTATCTTCTTCCAGTGTGCTGGAATCCATCAGGGATGAAGTGAAGGATCTGATCACTGACATCATGGTCCTTGTAGTGGATGATACTGTCTCCCCCTTTATGAACCTTACGAAGGATCCGGATGCAATAGGAGGGAAGATGTTCTCCAACGGCTCAGTCGACGCCTATGATACCCGTGATCCTGAAGTATGCCTCCCACTCGGGGAGAATCCAAGAATTCTTCAAATAAGAAAGAAAGAACGGTTTGGCCTCGATGGCGATGGAAAGCCCTTCTCGAAAGTCAAATCCTTTCAATTGAGGGATGGTATTTTTGAAGCCATTATCGACCGGTTTTATAAAGATCCGACACTGATAGCCTTTGGTGAGGAGAACCGCGATTGGGGAGGGGCTTTTGCTGTGTACCGGGGATTGACCGAAGCCCTGCCGTACCACCGGCTGTTTAACGCCCCGATCTCTGAAGGGGCGATCGTCGGTGCCGCTGTGGGATATGCCATGTGCGGTGGAAGGGTAATCCCGGAGATCATGTATTGTGATTTCCTCGGCAGATCCGGAGATGAAGTGTTTAACCAGCTTCCAAAATGGCAATCCATGAGTGGAAATGCCCTGAAAATGCCGGTCGTACTCAGGGTATCGGTCGGCTCAAAATATGGTGCACAACACTCCCAGGACTGGTCATCCATCGTGGCGCACATTCCAGGACTAAAGGTTGTTTTTCCAGCTACTCCCTATGATGCAAAAGGATTGATGAATGCTGCCCTGCAGGGAACAGATCCTGTCGTATTCTTTGAGAGCCAGAGAATTTATGATGTGGGTGAACTCTTTCACGAAGGCGGGGTTCCCGAGGAATACTATGAGGTCCCTATCGGAGAGCCCGAAATAAAAAAAGAAGGAAAAGATTTAACCATTCTCTCGGTTGGAGCAACACTCTACGCTGTCATGGAAGCTTCCGACGAACTGTATGCCAGGTGGGGGATCTCGACTGAGGTGATCGATGCGCGTAGCCTGGTACCCTTCAATTATGAACCGGTACTGGGATCCGTGAAAAAAACCGGAAAAATCATCTTTGCCAGTGATGCATCATCCAGGGGATCGTTCATGAAAGAGATGGCACAAACGGTTACAGAACTGGCTTTTGATTACCTGGATGCTCCGCCTGTTGTGGTAGGATCAAGAAACTGGATCGTCCCGGCTCATGAACTGGAAGAGCTCTTCTTCCCACAAAAAGAATGGATCATGGATGCCTGCCACCAGAAGATCATGCCGCTGAAAGGATACACGGCATCGAATGATTTCAGTGATACTGAACGAATCAGGACAAACCGGCTGGGAATTTAGAAATAGGACAAAGTAATGACTATGGAAAAAATAAATAATTCATTCGAAAACCTTAACCTTTCGTGTTGAATACAACAGGCAATGCCTGATATACCTGATCTGAGCATTTTATATGAAAGCAATCCAACATAACCTGTTAAAAGACTTCCCTGAACCGGATGAACTCCTGATGGATGGTTTGAACAAATCCGCCCTGCCAATGCATAAAGTTAACGGGCATGTTCATTCACCATTTTCATTCAGTGCTTTCACTGGTTTTAATCAGATGTTTCACATGGCACGCCAGGAAGAAATAAGGGTGCTGGGCATTAATGATTTCTATACAATGACTGGCTACCAGCCATTTTATCAGTATTGTTTGAAATACAAAATCTTTCCCCTGTTTAACATTGAGTTCATTGGATTATCTGGTGAAGACCAGAGGAAAGGGATCCGGATAAACGATCCGAACAATCCAGGCAGGATCTATCTCAGCGGTAAAGGACTCAATTTTCCGGTTACCCTCAGTGAGCAAAACAAAGCCAGGATTGATCGGGTGATTAAGGAAAACCATAAGCAGGTTGCGCGGATGGTTGACAAAACCAACCGGCTACTGGAGGGATTGCATCCCACGTTTCAAATATCCATGAACAATGTCAGGGATCGCTTTGCAACAGAACTCGTGCGGGAACGGCATGTGGCAAAAGCAGTCCGCGTTTCATTACATGAAAAGATTCAGGATAAAACGGAAAGGTATGATTTTTTGAAAAAACTCTACCGGGGCAAGGAACCGGAAGCAGACCCGGATAGTATTGCTGCACTGGAAAATGAAATCCGTTTGAACCTCCTGAAAGCAGGCGGAGGCGCCTTTGTCCCGGAGAATAAAAGGGCATTTCTTCCGGTTGAACAGGTAATCCAGATCATCCTGGATGGCGGTGGAATACCCTGTTATCCAGTACTGCTGGATGATATAAATGGGAAATTTACCGATCTGGAGAGGGACTGGTATACCCTGCTTGAGCGATTGACAGGGTACCGCATTGCCTGTATTGAATTGATACCGGGAAGGAACAACTTCCACGTATTGAAGGATTTTATCAACTTCTTTTCCCAGCATAACTTCGTGATCCTTTTTGGTACGGAACACAATACTCCCGATCTTTTGCCGCTTACCGTTTCATGCCGGAATGGGATCCCCCTGGATGAAGGGATGAAAAAAATTTCCTATGAGGGAGCCTGCATTATCGCAGCCCACCAATACCTGAAAGCAAAAGGAATGTCCGGCTTAGTTGGAGCAGATGTCTCCGCTGGTATAACAAAAAAGGAGAAGTTTATTGCCCTGGGAAATGCTGTAATAGAAAAATTCATTACTCCATAACGATTATGAACAAATACCTGAAACAACTTGTTGAAATCAGCAGGTTCTATGGTTCAAAAACAGACTATGTCATCGCTGGTGGAGGCAATACATCCTGCAAAGATCAAAAGAATATCTGGGTAAAAGCAAGTGGAGCCAGCCTTGCGAATATCTCGTTGGACAATTTTGCCCTGCTCAATCGCGAAAAGCTGAGAGCAATATCGGAACAAACCTTTTCAAATGATCCCCAACAGCGGGAAAAGGAGGTGAAGGAAGCATTATCTGCATGCCTTGTTGATCCCGATCCGGGTAAAAGACCCTCAGTGGAAACATCACTCCATGAATTATTCCGTTACAGATTCGTTGTGCATACCCACCCAACATTGGTTAATGCATTGATGTGCAGCCGAAGTGCCAGGACAATTACGCGTAAATTATTCGGAGATAAATCCCTCTTCGTCCCCTATTGTGCCCCCGGTTATACACTCTTTAAACACCTGGAAAAAAAAGTGCTGTCTTTCAGAAAAACATTCGGCGAGGATCCTAAAGTTGTTTTTCTTGAAAACCATGGCGTTATTGTCTCTGCCGATTCAATTGCAGAAATAACGAAAATATACCGGGATATCATGTCTGCCCTTAAATCCCGAATAGTTAAACCGGTTGAAATAAAACCACAACCAGTACCCGGGGTGATATTGAAAGCATTGCCGGCAATCCGGATGATGCTTACCGGTGATGTTTTTCCGGTTGTAAGGTTATGTGCCAATTCATTGCTCCTCCCATATACCCGGAACAGAACTTCATTTGAGAAAATCAGCAAACCGTTTATCCCTGATATGGTCGTTTATTGCGGGAAAGAATGGATTTTTGTGGAAAATACCGGCACTCCGGAAAAACTACTGGAGGAGTTTGGGCAGAAGCTGGAGGAATACGAAAACCGCAACCGGTATAAACCAAAAATTGTGGTGCTTAAAAACCTCGGAGTACTGGGTATTGATAGTGATTCACGCTCTGTTGATACCGTTTTAAAGGTCTTTGAGGACTTGGTTAAGATCCGCTATTATTCAGACTGCTTTGGCGGCGGAAAGGTAATGACAGACTATCAGATCGATTTCATTGATCAATGGGAGGTTGAGAACTATCGGCGAACGATATCAAGGAGATCACTGCCCGGACATTCCATACGAAATATGATCGCACTCGTTACCGGGGGAGCACAGGGCTTTGGTAAGGGAATAACCGAAGCGCTGTTTCACTCCGGAGCAGATGTTGTTCTATCCGATATCAATAAGAAACTGGGAAAGAAATTGGAGAAATCCCTGAACAATCAGGGGCTGAATAACAGGGCCCTCTTCCTGAGAGCGGATATAACAAAACCAAAGGAAGTTACGAACATGATGGCTCAAACGGTGGCTAACTTCGGTGGCCTGGACCTGCTGATCAGTAATGCCGGTATTCTGAAAGCCGGGAGCCTGAATGAAATGGATCCGGAATCATTTGATCAGGTTACAAAGGTGAATTATACCGGTTATTTTAACTGTGCAAAGGCGGCATCTGAAATTTTTATTGTTCAGCAAAAACAGAAAACGGATAAGTATTCAGACATCATACAAATCAATTCAAAATCAGGCTTAAAAGGGAGCAATAAGAACTTTGCCTATGCCGGGAGTAAATTTGGCGGGATCGGTTTGACTCAGTCCTTTGCCCTTGAGCTGCTCCGGTATAAGATCAAGGTGAACTCAATCTGCCCCGGCAACTTTTTTGACGGACCGCTCTGGTCCGATCCGGAAAATGGATTATTTGTCCAGTATTTAAAGGCAGGAAAAGTTCCCGGTGCAAAATCCATTGCCGATGTGAAAAAACATTATGAAAGCCTGGTGCCCATGCGACGGGGATGCGAGGTGGATGATGTGATGAAAGCCATTTGGTATGCAGTGGATCAGAAATATGAAACAGGACAGGCAATCCCCGTAACTGGCGGACAGATCATGTTGCACTAGATAAATTGTTATTCATTGTATGAAAACCAGATGAAGACAACAGCAGTACGAATCTATGGTAAAAACGACCTCAGGCTGGAGGAGTTTGAATTACCACCCATGAAGGAGAGAGAAATCCTTGCAAAGGTGGTCTCTGACAGCATTTGCATGTCTTCTCATAAAGCAACCCTCCAGGGAGCAGAACATAAACGGATTCCCGACAATGTGGCGGATAATCCAACCATCATAGGCCATGAATTCAGCGGAGAGCTTGTCGAGGTGGGTAAGAAATGGTCAGATAAATTCAAACCGGGACAGAAATTTTCTATCCAGCCGGCTCTGAATTACAAAGGGAGTTTGGATGCCCCCGGTTATTCATACCCCTATATTGGTGGTAATGCTACCTATATCCTTATACCGGAGGAGGTCATGGAGATGGATTGCCTGCTGACTTATGATGGTCCGGGCTATTTCCCTGCCTCTCTGGCTGAACCCATCTCCTGTGTTATCGGTGCTTTTAATGCCAATTATCATGCCGATCCGGGATCCTATGTACATAAAATGGGGATTGTCGAGGGTGGATCACTGGCGATCCTCGCCGGTGCAGGCCCCATGGGGCTTGCAGCCATCAATTATGTGCTGAATAAACCCGGAAAGCCCAGACTCCTGGTAGTTACCGATCTTGATGATCAGCGGCTTGGAAGAGCTGAATCACTCTATTCTGTCGAATATGCTAAGGAAAGAGGCATCGACCTGAAATACATCAACCCCCGGTATGTGGATGAGCCGGTAAACAATCTGCGGTCATTCACCGGCGGTTCAGGTTATGATGATGTATTTGTCTTTGCTCCTTTTCCGGAGGTAATTGAACAGGGTGACAGGTTGCTGGCAAGGGGCGGATGCCTCAATTTTTTTGCCGGTCCGGAGAGTCCTCGATTCACTGCAAAGATCAACTTTTATAATGTCCACTATGAATCGACCCATATTGTCGGAACTTCCGGTGGGAACAATCACGATATGCTAACTGCCCTTTCAATGATGGCGAAGGGTCTTGATCCTGCCGGGCTGGTAACACACATCGGGGGATTGAATGCAGTAATCGATACGACAAAAAGATTACCCGGGATCCCGGGCGGTAAAAAACTGATCTATACACACCTTCACCTGGATCTTACAGCTATTAATGATTTCGAACGATTAGGAAAAACAAACCCGGTTTTCAGTGAATTAGCCAGTATTACCCGGAAAGACAATGGACTATGGTCGGTTGAAGCAGAGGAGTATCTTCTACACCATGTCACCGATTTAAGTCAATGACCCGAGAAATCACCTACCTCTTTTTTCGTCAGGTAATTTTCCATGGTGAGGCAGGCCAGTGTGCCAAAATTTATTCCGGAGTGGATGATATCATCCCAGATCCCGGTATCAAGATGCACCATTTCATTACGGGAAATCCCGTTTCGAAACATGGAATAGATAATACCCGCGTTGAAATTGTCACCAGCACCAATCGTGCTTACAGGGGTTATTTGGTGTACCGGGTAGCTTCTCCTGAACCGATCCGTAATGATTGATACTCCCTTCCGGTTTGCTGTATAGATCAATACCTTTCCGGGATCATCAATCACACTCCATACCTCTTCAGGATCCTCCTTTTCGTGCACCAGTCGTCAGGATTCGGAGAACAGGAATATACCGTGGGGTGAGGGGTGTCCGTCACTAAGCGGACGGGGTGGTAGTTATTTCAATAGCTGTGAATATCTGGAATGCTGTTCCTTGAACCCTTTAAAACAATTAACAGAACTGCCACAGGAAAAAGATAGGTCACCGGCATGCATACAAAAAGTCCTACTAATCGCATCATCCTTCCTTTCGTGACTTCTTCCCAAGATATCCTCCATGATGTCGTTTTGCGTACTCTCCGTTCGTGAACTGGATCTTTTCCATCATCATTACGACCATCACGTCTCCGATGACCGTCATCGTTGTGGTTGAAGTTGTGGGTGTCAGCCCGAGCGGACATACCTCAGCTGGATTACCGGTGTAAATGACAACATCGGCAAGTTCAGGCAGCGGGCTTTCCGGATTTCCTGTAATAACGACCAGCGGTATATGGTTAAACAACCGTTTTGCCAGTTCTACCAACTCAAGAATTTCACGTGTTTTTCCTGAATTTGAAACCAGGAGAAGGATATCATTTTTCTGAATCACACCAAGGTCACCATGTTGAGCATCACAGGGATGAAGAAAAACAGCAGGAGTTCCCGTAGAGCTGAACGTGGTTGCAATATTGATAGCGATCTGTCCCGCTTTTCCCATGCCGCTGGCAACCAGCTTGCCTCCTTCATTATGAACACGGTTGTAAATGATTTCAATTGCCTGTTCAAAACCATTCGGAAGAGGGATGTGCCTGATGGCATTGGCTTCTGCTTCCAGTATCCCGGAGATCTTATCCATATTCATGTGCAGTAGTTGTTAACTGAGTGAATAACCCATTGTTTGCTTCCAAATTTATCAAAAAAAAAAGGATAAGGAGAAATCCCTTTTCATTTATCCTGTTTTTTTCACTGCTTTTCTTAATTTTAGGCTGGTCTTTTCAA
>CAZTES010000152.1:0-8430 GCA_964612275.1 uncultured Rikenellaceae bacterium | reverse complement strand
GGGTTTTTCCAATAGCAGGACCGTTACCCTGACACAGAAACACATCCGGGGAAGGCTTGCAGAATCCCTGCTGTTCCTGAAAGATACCTACGGATACGAAGAAGATGGATCAACTATCAAGGTATACCTCTCCCGTGAGGACATCGCAAACCTCTCGAACATGACCACCTCCAATGCTATCCGAACCCTCTCCACCTTTGCCAGTGAAAACGTGATTTCGCTGGATGGCCGGAAAATTAAGATCATGGATCTGAAAAAGCTGGAGCGGATCAGCGAGCTGGGGTAGGCTGTTTTATACCATCCCCCTTTGGATTATCTTTTTGCCTGGCTTAATTTTATTAAACCAACGATTGCACTTTATTTAAATAAATGCCATAAAACCTTTAACTAATTGCAAAAATAAATGCCATATGGCAGTTATGCGGTAGTTGTACAATGAGAAAAGCAAACCAGGAAATAACCGACAAATCGGCCATTGAAGAAATACTGAGCCAGTCCGGGATTTGCCGGATTGGAATGATCGATAACAGACTGCCTTACGTATTGCCCTTTAATTACGGATACAAAAACAACCACATCTATATTCATTGCGCTTCTACCGGTAAAAAAATTGACCTGCTGAGAAAAAATCCCAAAGTCTGCTTTGAGATTGAACAGAATGCAGGTATTGTTAAAAATGATAAGGCTTGCAAGTGGGAAACAACATACCGGTCAATCGTTGGATATGGTACCATTGAGATCCTGACCGATTTTACGCAAAAACAAAAAGGTCTTGAAATCATAATGGCCCATAATGGAGCACCTTATTTAGATGATTTTGAAGCAAACCAAGTTGATTCTGTTGTGATCCTGAAATTAAAAATAGATACTTTAACGGGTAAGCAATCAAGTAACTGGGATCAGGACTGGTTTTGATGATTTTCATTTGCATAAAGTTGAAGCTGGTGTGGCAACCGGAAATGTTAAATCCATCAGGGTACTTGAAAAAGTTGGAATGACAAGAGAAGGTTTGAGGCGTAAGATTTTGCCAATAAGGGGAGAATGGATTGATCATTATCACTACGCGATAGTTGAAAGTGATAAAAGAAATTATTGAAAGGGAAAAAGCGTTCGGTTCCCGGCGACGTACCCATTAACATTTAACCCTTAATTTCAACTGATCAACCAATAACTTCCCATTCACCCTTCCTGGAAATAGACCCGTTTCACCCGCTGGGAGATGCTGGTGAGGATCTCATAGGGTATGGTATCGATTTTTTTTGCCAGTTCCGTGACCCGGTTTTTTTCACCGAATATTTCCACCTCATCGTCCACTGACACGTTCAACCCGGTAACATCGACCATGCACATATCCATACAAATATCCCCCACTACCGGGACCCGGGTGTTTTTCACGACGAACTCACCTATTCTGTTCCCAAGCTTCCTGTTCAGCCCGTCGGCATACCCCACCGGCACAATGGCGATTTCCATCTCTTCTGTTGCAACACTGCTTCTTCCATACCCAATGCTCTCCCCTGCAGGGACGGTTTTTAATTGAGAGATCCTGCTTTTCAGAGTGGAAACATTTTTCATCCGTCCCTGGTTGAATGAGCTGACACCGTACAATCCGATTCCGAGCCGAACCATATCGAACTGGGCATGGGGAAATCTCTCGATTCCGGATGAATTCAGGATGTGTCTTGTCACCGGATAGTCTAACGAAGCCATGATGTTTTCGCTCATCTCCTCAAACCGTTTGATTTGTTTGTACGTAAATTCATCATGTTCCTCCCGGTCGCTGGCTGCCAGGTGCGAAAAGATTGATTGAATGTGAATTTCCGGATGCTTGTGAAGGGTTCCTATCAGCATTTCCATTTCACGCTCAGAAAAACCCAGCCTGTTCATTCCCGTATCCAGCTTGATGTGAACCGGGAATTGATTCAAGCCGTTTTTACGGACTGCTACAGAAAATCCTTCCAGGATACTGAAACTGTAAATTTCCGGTTCCAGGTCGTGCTGCAGGATGGTTTCATGAGCAGTAATTTCCGGGTTCATGATCATGATGGGCAGGGTTATCCCTCCCTCGCGCAGTGTAACCCCTTCGTCAGCAAACGCAACAGCCAGGGCATCCACCCGCTGAAACTGAAGCATGTTGGCAATCTCGTACGATCCCGTTCCATAGGAAAAAGCCTTCACCACGACCATTATTTTTGTCGCGGGATTCAGTAAGGTTCTGAAATGGTTCAGGTTTTGCGCCAGGGCATCCAGGTTGATCTCCAGCTCGGTCTGATGAATTTGTAATTCGAGGCTTTGAAGAATCTTTTCAAAAGTGAATGTTCTTGCTCCTTTCAGCAGGATGGTTTCATTGGAGAATTTATTTTTCGGATGAGTGGAGAGAAACTGCTCTGTTGAGTGAAAAAACTCTTTTTCCAGGTCAAAGAGGGGTGCATGCTGAAAGATAGCATCCCCGATTCCGATAATTCTGCTGAGCTTTTTCTGATGAACAAGCTTGGCTACTTCGGAATAGAGATCCTTATCCTCCCGCCCACTTTGCAGGATGTCTGAGAGAACCAGGGTTCTTTTTTCATGCTGTTTCTGGGACAGCAGAAAATCAAGGGCAATATTCAATGAGCCAAGGTCCGAGTTATAACTATCGTTGATGATGGTGCAGTTGTTGATCCCCTTCTTTACTTCAAGGCGCATCCCGACGGGTTCAAGCTTTGTGGTCACCTGCCCGATCACATCATCTGGATATTCCAGGTAGAGGAGCAGGCACCAAACGTGGATGGCATTTTCTATTGACGCTTTATCGGTAAATGGAATAAGGATTTCTATTGGCCGGTTTTTATAAAGGCCCTCAATACGTGTTTTTCCATCATCCTGTGTGGTACGCAGAATGGTCACCTCTGAGCCGGGGTTTAGCGACCACCGGACTTTCTCCTTCTCATGAAAAACCGGGTTGGTTTCTATTTCCCTGTGAATCTCCTCATGATCCCTGCAATAGATCATTACTGGGGTGTCTTTAAAAAGACACAGTTTTTCCCTGATCTTTTGATCACGGCTTGTGAAGTTTTCCTGGTGTGCTTCACCGATATTAGTAAATATCCCGATATCCGGTAAAATGATCTTCTGCAATCGTTTCATTTCCCCTGGTCTGGAGATCCCTGCTTCAATAACACCGATATCATACCGATTATCAAGCAACCACACCGACAAGGGAACGCCCACCTGTGAATTATAGCTCTTCGGGCTCCTCACCACCTTTTTATTTACACTGAGAACCTGTGAAAGCCATTCTTTTATCACTGTTTTGCCATTGCTGCCGGTAACGGATATCACCGGGTGGTGAAATGTTTTCCGGATGAAGGAGGCAACCTGTTGCAGTGCAAGCAACGGTTCATTTACAACCAGGAAATGGGTATCCTTGTATTGTTTGTGATCATCGGGAAGGAATTTAACAACAAAATTCCGTACCCCTTTCTGATAGAGATCCTGGATAAACTGGTGACCATCGTGATGCATTCCCGGCAGTGCAAAAAAAAGTGTCCCTTCCACTGCAATCAACTTTCTGCTATCAACCAGCAGGTATTCTATCCACTCTTCGTGAGAGCAGAGCAAGGTAGCACCGGTTATTTTCGCAATATCCTGAACAGAGAGTTTATTCATCTTGATTGTACTATTACCCCCGATTGTACTATGACATCAAACTTGAACCGGGCTATTTCTTTGCGCGGGTAGCTTCGAGGTAACAAACCCTGCAAAGCGGTTCATATTCATCTTTTTCACCAAGCAAAACCAGTTTATCCGTGTCCGACTTCCTGTAAGAATATTGAGCAAGACTTCCACATCGTGTACAGATTGCGTGAACCTTAGTAACATAATCGGCAATGGCAAACAGATCTGGAATAGGTCCGAATGGTTTTCCCCGATAGTCCATATCCAATCCGGCGACTATCACTCGAAGCCCCCTGTTTGCCAGTTCATTGCAAACATCCACCAGTCCATCATCAAAAAACTGGGCTTCATCGATCCCAACCACTTCGACATTGGATGCAAGCAGAAGAATGTGGGCAGCTGAAGGCACCGGAGTTGACATGATGGCATTGGCATCATGAGACACAACCTCCTTATCAGAATAGCGGGTATCAACAATGGGTTTATATATTTCGACTTTCTGGTTGGCAATCTTAGCTCTTTTCAGGCGTCGTATCAACTCCTCGGTTTTTCCGGAAAACATGGATCCGGAAATAACCTCAATGAAACCTGATCGTTTCGTGCTGCCGATTGATTTTTCCAGGAACGTCATACAAGCAAATCTCAATTATTATCCTTACTTTTGCAAAAGTAATGAAAATACCCTACCCTTACCATGAATCCAAACTGTTATGGAAGTGAAGCATATCGTTGAAAACCTAATTAAAGATATACAAGAAATTGAGAAATTTATCAATGCGTTCAAAAATTCCTCTCACATTTCCCATATTGAAACGGACCTGATCCTGTCCAGGTTACAGAATCTTTATGCTACTGTTCTTCAATTGAGAGAAATTCCGGAACCTGTTGATGAAGATCCTGTTACAGATACCGCCCCGGAAGAAATAGCCGAAGCAGCTGCTGAGAAGGAAGAACCGGTGGAGGAAAAAGGGGTAAAAGAGGACGAAGCAATGAGCCATGATTTTGAGCTTGAGAGCGAATCAAAAGGCGAAACCGGGGAAGGAGAAAAAACAGAAAAGCCGGAACCGGAGGATACAGAAAAAAAAGAGAATGCCTCTCCCGGGAAGAGATCTTCCGCGATTATTGCCGACCGGTTAGCCGGATCCAAACAGTTCAGGAACGAGGAGCTGGGCAAATCATTTCATGGTACCGACCTCTCCTCAAAATTACAGTCAAAACCGTTGAAAGATATCGGTGCTGCTATCGGGGTCAATGACCGTTTTTATTATATAAGAGAGCTGTTTAACGGCGATTCGAATAAATTTGATAACACCATTAAGGTGCTGAATAACTCACCCAATTTCAACGAGGCTTTCAATTACCTGAGCGAAAATTACAACTGGGATATGGATGATCCGGCAGTTCAGAATCTCCTTGAACTGATACGGAGAAAACACATTATCAACACTGATGAGTAAACTCTATATTGTCCCTACTCCGATTGGTAATTTACAGGATCTTACGCTTCGTTCCCTTGATCTTCTCAAGGAGGTAAATACTATTCTTGCTGAAGATTCCAGGAAAACCAGGATATTGCTTGCACATTATGGCATTGAAAAAAAGATCCACCCCTATCATGCATTCAATGAACACAAAGTGGTAGAAGCGCTGGTAGAGCGCATAAAGAATGGCGAATCAATGGCCCTGGTGACGGATGCCGGCACACCTTCCATTTCCGACCCGGGATTCCTGCTCATCAGAAGCTGTCTTGCCCATGGCGTTGATGTGGAATGCCTTCCCGGACCGACCGCGTTCATTCCCGCACTGGTGAACTCCGGTTTGCCCTCCGACCGGTTCTGTTTCGAAGGATTCCTGCCCCATAAGAAAGGAAGGAACAAGCGTTTATCCCAGCTTCGCGATGAAACCCATACCATGATCTTTTATGAATCCCCACACCGACTGATCAAAACCCTTCAGCAATTAGCCGAATACCTTGGAGAGGATAGATCATCCAGCATCTCCAGGGAACTAACCAAAATACACGAAGAGACCATCCGTGGAACCCTTTCCGAATTGATCAATCACTTTCAGAATCACCCGGTGAAGGGTGAGTTTGTTATTGTAGTAGAGGGCAATAAAGGGAAGTAGAGCTAAACGCGGGATCCTGTTTGTAGAAGAACGAAATACCCCTTTTCCCTGTATGCCAGATACTCGTCAGACGAACTCCAGTCGTCTGACGAGTTTTTACCAGGTTAGTACAAATTAAGCATCTGGTGCTGGCCTGCACAGGTAGTCGGCCTATTTACTTTCGGGTTTACGCGGCAGGTTTGGAAGCTGATGGGATATCTGTTTACAGAGCGTCCGGTGGTTGTTCACAATCGTACGATCCTGAATGGAACCGGACACTTTTAACACATATTAACAGTTGGTAAAATTCATGTAAACCACAGTAAACTATTTAATTATATACTTTGGCATGCAATATGAGAACAAATAGTATCAAGAGAAAGTTGAAAAGACGATAAGAGATGTAAGGCATGAAAACAAGGATTATAGAAAAGAACGGATTTTTAAAGCCCCTGGGATTGATCCTGATCATTATAGTATTGAGTCTAACCTGTTTTGTCAATCTGGTTTTTGCTGACGGCACAACTACCTCTGAACCGGATTTAATAACTGAAGAAACAATCGGGAATGTACCCGATGCGGTGGCTGTTGAGGGAACAACAGATTTGCCTTTCAACAACGGATTGTAAATCTATGAATCGGTAATTTCCTCGTCGGGATTACCCACTTCAGCCCGTTCAATCAGGTTATCGGGAAGGGTTTTTTGAGTTTTCGCACCCAGTTTCTTGATCTGCTCCACCCTGCTCACCAGGTTACCTTTTCCTTCTGATAGTTTTTTCATCGAACTCTCATAGCTGACCTTTGCTGAATCGAGTTTTCTGCCCACATCGAGCAGGTCGGTGACCAGTCCTTCAAATTTATCATACAGGGCACCGCTCTGCCGGGCTATTTCCAGCACATTTTTATTCTGGTATTCCTGCTGCCACATGCTTTCGACCATTCTCAGTGCAGCGATCAGGTTGGTTGGGCTGATCAGCAGTATCCGCTTTTCGTAGGCAAATGTCCATAAATTTGTATCGCTCTGAATGGCGAGATAATAGGCGGGTTCAACCGGCAGAAACATCATCACGAAATCAAGGCTTTTCAGGTCATAGATGTCCTGGTATT
The DNA here is from genome assembly GCA_964612275.1 of uncultured Rikenellaceae bacterium. Taxonomy (GTDB): domain Bacteria; phylum Bacteroidota; class Bacteroidia; order Bacteroidales; family VadinHA17. The sequence goes on along the minus strand of CAZTES010000152.1, from coordinate 1,560 downwards.
TCTTTTCACTCAATTCCCGGATATGGTTCCGGACCGATTGCAGATGGTCTTTCATAGCCGTTTCTTTCATCTCATCGGTTTCTGCTGCCACATACTTTTCATAGGCATTCAGGGAGACTTTTGAATCGATAACAACGCTTCTGTTTCCCGGATAAGCGACTACCACATCGGGTTGCAATCGTTTGCCCGAATCATCGGTGAACGAAGGTTGGATAAAATACTCCCGGTTTTTTTCGAGGCCCGATTTTTCAAGAATATTTTCCAGGATCATCTCTCCCCAGTTACCCCGTGCTTTGGAGTCTCCTTTCAGTGCTTTGGTCAGATTGCTTGCTTCCCTGCTTACCTGCTGGTTCAGTTCAGCCAGCCTTTTGACCTCCTCTTTCAATGAAAAGCGCTGTTGTGCTTCCTTATCATAGGTCTCCTCCACTTTTTTCTCAAAGTCTTTTATTTTTTCATTGAGGGGTTTCAGTATTTCATCCAGTTTAGCCCGGTTATGTTCGGTAAATTTTTTTGATTTCTCATCGAAGATCTCATTCGCCAGGTTTTTAAACTCAGCCTGAAACCGCTCCTGGATTTTCTCAATTTCCGTTTTTTGCTGATCCAGTTTCTCCTGAAGGTTCCGGTGATCAGCCTCTTTAGCTGAAAGGCTTCTGTTTAATTCGATGATCTCACCTTCTTTGATCTCCAGCTCATTTCGTGTATTGTTCAACAGTTCGGTGAAATTCCTGATTTTTTCTTCCGACACTTCCCGGGCACCGGATGAACGGGATCTTACGATAAGCCAGCCAAGGGCCCCACCAATGCCAATTCCTATAAACAGGTAGATAATTTCCATACCAGTTCAATTTACACAATCATTCCGAAGACAAACAAAAGTAATCAGGATTTTTATCTTTCCGAACATATTTTCCATCAGGTTTGCCACCAGTCCAGATGATTCCCAGGCAACCGGGATGGATTACGTTTGAAGATGGTACCTTTTGCAACTGCAGTAAGAATCAGGATCTGCTGATTTCCGGAGGCAGGGGACTTCTGAAGATGGTATATCCGATCAGTTTTTCAATGCGGGAAATGGTTTTCTCCTCATCCCTCGAGACCAGTGTGATGGCGACCCCGGTTGCCTTTGCACGTGCTGTTCTTCCCACCCGGTGTACATAATCCTCTGCATCCCTGGGAGAATCATAATTAATGATCAGATCGATATTTTCAATATCGATACCCCGGGAGATAACATCGGTTGCCACCAGGATCTGTATCTTACGGTTTTTGAATTCCAGGAGCACTTTTTCCCGCTCCTTCTGAACCAGGTCTGAGTGAATTGCCCTGACGGAGAATTCAAGTTTGGTTAACTCTTTCTCAAGAATTTTAACACTATTTTTTGTGGAGCAAAAGATCAGGATACTGGGCACATCCTTTCCAGACAATAACTTCACGATCAGTTTTGTCTTCATTGGATTTTCTACCCGGTAGATTGTTTGTAAAATCCCTTCCGCCGGCTTGGCGAGGGATATATTTATCTCCACCGGATCGATCAGGATCTTTTTAGCCAACTGCCTGATC
>CAZTES010000151.1:0-8451 GCA_964612275.1 uncultured Rikenellaceae bacterium | reverse complement strand
CTTTCTGGATCTCAATGAAATGGTTACCACCCCCCAGTGTTCCGAGTTGATGAAGGGCACTCTCATACTCCTGGCATGCCACGGGAAGGGCCCCGATTTCTTCATCGTCACCCGGATCAGGCATCAGTTTCTCATCCTGTGGTTTTTTATGGTGATTGAAACCCAGTGGGATGAGGGATCTGATCCCACTGATGATCGTTTTTATCACCGGTTTATCAAGGGATGTAAGGGATGTACGAACAGCAGACATACCACATCCGATATCCACACCAACAGCATTGGGGATAATCATTTCTCTTGTTGCCAGTACACCACCGATCGGCATCCCATATCCCTGATGGCAATCCGGCAGGATAACAACATGACGAAAGGCAAAAGGGAGGTTTGCCAGATTTTTCGCCTGTATCAGGGCACCCTCTTCGATCTCGTCCAGCCACATCTTAATGGGGACCCGCTCCGAAGTAATGATCTTTTTCATGGTTGCTCCATCCTGATCATAAAATTAATATTTTCAAGGGAAACCATGCGGCAAATGGATATCTATCATTTCATATCCCTGATTATTTAAGTATCTTGCACACCACGAAGCGTTTGTTATGGCATTTAAGTACTACAGGATACTTGGTTTACCGGAGGATGCTAACCTGGATGATATAAAAAGGGCTTACCGGATTAAAGCTAAGATGTATCACCCGGATATCAGCAAACACCCCCATGCCCATGAGAAATTCATTGAGGTCAACGAGGCGTATGAATTTCTGATTAACCTCAAGACCCAGCCCCAGTATTACTCGAAAGAGGCTATGGAGCAGAAATACCGCGAATGGGTCAGGGATGAAAGGGAGAAAGCCAGGGCAAGAGCTGCTTATCAGGCAAAGAAACGATTCGAACAATTTAAGAAATCTCCCTTATACAGAACATCACTCCGGCTTTCCAATATCTATGACTCGATTGTACTTGGAATCGCAATTTTCATGATTTTTGGTGCTGTAAATGGTATCATAATTCAAACAGCCATTTATGAATTAACCATCAATTCCGTCGTTGCAGCCATTCTGCTGCTCTTTTTGTGTGGTATCCTAATCTATTTTTCATTGCGGGGTTTGAGAGAGAGGAGAAAAATTATCCGGAAAAATTTCAGCAACCATTAACTCCCCTCGTTTGTTTCCGTATACTTTTCATAACAAATGGTGCTTCTTGTTGCTTCGTCAAAAAAAGTGTAATTTTAAGGTTCTGATGTAAACGTCTGAAAAGATGAGAAAGAAATCATGTTTCATTCTGGCAATTCTTCTCCTTTCCTGGAATCTTGTTCATTCTCAACACTATAATTTCAAGAGGTATTCCATAGAAGAGGGGCTTCCCCGCTCCGGTGTATATTCAATAATTGAAGATAGCAAAGGGTTCTTATGGATCGCCACGGAAGGAGGAGGCGTTTCTGTTTTCGATGGAGAGAATTTTAAAACCTATACTGTCGGAGATGGGCTTGGTCACAACATCATACGTTGTGTATTTGAAGATGACCAGGAAAATCTTTGGTTTGGAACACAGGGAAAAGGAGTTACTAAATTTGATGGTCAGGAATTCACCAATTATGATGTAAGTTCCGGATTATCTAATAACATTGTCAGATCGATTGGCCAGGATAACCAGGATAACCTCTGGTTTGGAACATTCGGCGGGGGAGTGTGCAAGTTCAACCTGAAAAACAAGGATCTGGAAGAGGGAATTGTTGAATGCCTTACCACAGAAGATGGCTTGTTGCACAACCGGGTGAGAGCCATACTGAAAGACTCAAGGGGTTACATGTGGTTTGGAACGGATGGTGGAATTAGCCGGTTTAATGGGCGAACTTTTGAAAATTTTACCACAGAAGACGGACTGTTAGACAACCGCATTCTGGTCATCTATGAAGATGGTTCAAAAAACCTCTGGTTTGGCACGGAAGATGGAGTGGCACGTTTCGACGGCTCTGAGTTCAGGGTATATACTACCGAGGACGGTTTGATCCACAACCGGATACGGGCCATCTGCCAGGATAACCAGGGGAACATGTGGTTTGGTACCGTAGGCGGGATCAGTAAACTGTCCGGAAACCGGTTCCAGAGTTATTCCGAGAAGGAGGGGCTCAGTAATGCAAGGATCCGATCCATTATCCGGACATCCGCCGGAGACCTCTGGTTTGGTACATTTTTCGGAGGAATAAACCGGTACAGTGGTGATATGTTCGTTCACTACACTGAAGAGGATAACCTTTCCAACAATCAGGTAAACACTGTCCTGGTTGACCAGGCAAACAACATCTGGCTGGGAACCTACGAAGGAGTCAACAAACTGGAATTCAGCCAGGGTGCCATCAGGGTGAGAAAAGTCACTGAAGAGGATGGTTTGATCAATAATGTGGTCCGCAGTATGATGATTGACTATGCCGGCAATATCTGGTTCGGAACAGAAGGAGGGATCACCATCTTCAATGGGATCGTACGACGGAATCTTGAAGAATCAGATGGATTAAAAAATAATGAAGTGCTGGCTCTGCTGGAAGATTCACAGCATAATTACTGGATCGGAACGGCTTCCGGTATCACTATTATCCAGTGTCTTACGGGCAATTTGCACGAGTTAACCATCCATGATTTTAAACCGGAGGGGGGCTACCCCGACTTTCCCGTTTCCTCCCTGTATGAAGATCTGTATGGAAACATATGGATCGGTTTTGATTATGACGGATTTGCCCTCTACCGGGATAATCGCATAACCATGTACCATCTTGAAGAGACGCAGGATAATATTTCTACCATCATTAGTGATGACACAGGAAAGATATTCCTGGGGACCAAAGGTGGCGGGATCTTCACCTACCCACTGACCGAAGAGGGAATCGACACCACATCAAGAAAGAACATCAGCATTGCAAACGGACTCCATTCCAACTCCATAAACCAGCTGATTTTTGATGATAACGATAACCTGTGGGCAGGGTCGGAGAAAGGGGTTGATAAGATCAGTTTTTCACGAACCGGAGAGATCATCCGGATAAAACACTTTGGACAGGAAGAGGGATTCCTTGGTATTGAAACCCACAGCAATTCCGTATGCAAGGATAATACCGGGAAAATCTGGTTTGGAACGGTGAAGGGAGTAACCTGTTATAACCCGCTGGCTGAAAGTATAGACAACATCGAAACCTATACACACATTACCAGTGTAACCATCCCCAACCGCGATATCCTTTGGGAAAATTCAAATTTTACCGACGGCGTCTCCGGCCGGTTCAAGCTGCCTCAAAACCTTGTGCTTCCTTATAACCAGAATTCACTCTCTTTTGAATTCATCGGGATCTACCTGAAATCGCCAGGTTACGTGAGTTACCAGTGGAAGCTGGATGGATTTAATGAAAACTGGTCTATCCCAAGTAAAAAGAGAGAGATGACCTACACGAACCTGCCACCCGGGGATTATACCTTTATGGTGCGGTCAGCAAACGAAGATGATACCTGGAATGAGTATCCGGCCACGTTCAGCTTTTCCGTGGAACCTCCATTCTGGCAAACCTGGTGGTTCCTCCTTGCATCGGGTCTGGTGGTAATGGCAATTTTTGTGGGATTTGTGAAGATCCGGGAACGAAACCTGATAAGAGAAAAGAGGATCCTGGAAGAAAAAGTACGTGAACGGACCCTCGAGGTAGTAAAACAAAAAGAGGAGATCGAAGCCCAGCGGGATGAAATTGAAGCCCAGCGGGACCTGGCAACCCAGCAACGGGATATGATCACACAGCAAAAACAGGAAATTACCGACAGCATTCACTATGCCAAGAGAATTCAAACTGCGCTGCTACCCCCAATAGAGATTTTCAAAAAATGCATCACTGACCATTTCATCCTGTTTAAACCGAAAGACATTGTCAGCGGTGATTTTTACTGGATGACAGAAAAAAATGAGAAACTGATCGTAACCGCTGTGGATTGCACAGGACATGGTGTCCCCGGAGCCTTTATGAGCATGCTGGGCGTGTCCTACCTGAATGAAATTGTGAATAAGATGGATACACTGGATGCCAGTGAATTGCTTAACCAGCTGAGAGAGTATGTCATCCATTCATTGCGACAAAAGGAAACCGAAGGTGAAACGAAGGACGGAATGGATATGACTTTGTGTATCATTGATAACCATAGTAGAAAACTACAGTTTGCCGGGGCAAATAATCCGCTTTACCTCATGCGCCAGGGAACAATTACAGAAACCAAAGGGGATAAGATGCCCATTGGTATTCACGCCAGAGACAGCCAACCCTTTACTAACCAAACCATCAATCTAATGACCGGTGATGCCATCTACCTATTCTCAGATGGTTACGCCGACCAGTTCGGTGGCCCCGAAGGGAAAAAATTCAAGTATAAACCGTTTAAGGATCTGCTGATGAAGAACAGCCACCTTTCTATGGATGAGCAGAAGAACGTGCTTGATGAAATGTTTATGGCATGGAAAGGAGACCTGTCCCAGGTCGATGATGTGGTGGTAATTGGAATTAAACTGTGACCAAAACCGGTTCATATGAAAGAGCAATACATAACACTACTGAAAAAGCAGATCGAAAAGCTCGACTCGAAAGATTTCGATCTTGACTCCTGGAAGGATTCAACGACCCTGGTGCTGGATCGTATCTTCGGCCCGGGTTCCGAGAAAATCAAAAAAATTAACGAAATTCACTATGACCTGAGCAGCTGGTCGTTACGGGATAACCTGGGCACTTCAGCCCATTTCGACACCTGTAAAAAAAAGGGCAGAGAGATCCTGGAAGTATGCATAACGGAACTGGAAACCATCGGAGTTCCGGAGAAGGTTGAGGGTGATAAAAAACCGGTAACCGGCATCATCCAGGCTGCACTGGAAGATGAGTTAAAAATCTCACAATACAAAGAGTTGGAAAAATTGATAAAAGAATCAAGCCGGGAAACCATGGAACAAAACATCTTTGATTTCCTTGGTAAGATCGGTTCTGAAAATGCCATGACCATACTTTCAAAGATCCTCTCTTCCCTTCGTGAAAACGACTAAGGAGTACCAGCATATGAAAAAAATAAGGAATCCGTTTGATCCGGCAGTGAATAAATGCTTTGGGTGCAGCCCCAGCAATCCGATAGGGCTCAAACTTGAGTTTTTTAAAGAGGACAACACCCTGATCTGCTACTGGGATCCGGATGAAAACATGCAGGGGTATCCGGGCGTTGTTCACGGTGGAATTCAAACCACCCTGATGGATGAACTGGCAAGCTGGGTTGTTTTCGTCCTGGGTAAGTGCGGTGGATTTACCTCCTCCATGGAAATCCGGTTCAGAAAACCACTGCTTGTCAGCAAAGGCAGGATCAAAGTAACCGGGAAACTGGTTGAGATGAATCGCCGGATCGCTGACATTGAAACCCATCTGTATGATTCCGACGGGGTGTTGTGTTCCACCGGGATGATCCGGTACTTCATCTTTAAGGGTGACCAGGCACCCGAGAGAATGGGGCTGCCCGATCACAACGAATTCTTCTTTGAATGATCCTTATACGGGAAAAAATATCCCATTCATTTCTTATCCGGTTTGCGGTGGATGCCGCACTCCTTATGGTCCGACTTCTCCCACCACCAGCGACCCGAACGAAAATCTTCACCGGGAATAACTGCCCGTGTACAGGGTTGGCAGCCAATGCTCGGATATCCCTTATCGTGTAACACATTGTAAGGGATCGTATGGCTTTTGATGAACTCCCATACCTGGTCTGATGTCCAGTTTATCAGGGGATTTACCTTGATCATCTGATGCTGGTCATCCCATTCAACCAGTTCATTCACTGACCGGTGTCTGGACTGTTCCCTTCTCAACCCGCAGATCCAAACATCATAATCATTCAGTGCCCTCTTCAGCGGATCATTCTTCCGGATCTGGCAACAAAGCTCCCGGTTCTCAATGCTGCGATAAAAGAGGTTTATCCCTCTCTCTTTCACCATTTCCTCAACCCGCTCCCTGTCAGGAAAAAGAATCCTTATACGTATATCGTATTTTCCCTCCGTTCTTTCTATCAGGTCATATGTTTCAGGAAAAATCCTGCCCGTATCCAGGGTAAAAACCGTCACCGACGGATCGATTTCACTGATCATATGAATCAGCACCTGGTCCTCAGCGCCCAGGCTTGTGGCAAAAACCATTTTTTTTCCGAATTCCGACAGTAAATAACGAAGCACCTCCTGTGGCTCAGCATCCTTTAACCGCTGATTCAGCTCCCTGATCCTCTCCTTTTTCATCAGATCACCACCCATCATTGTAATAAATTTAAGATGACAAAAATACATTTTATTTTAAACCTTTACCTTTATACCGTTTCTTTTTAAAACGTTCCATTGCGGATCACCCGATGGCAGGGTAATCCATCATGGACCTTTATTCGTTAACATGGATATTCTGGTAACCGGAGCAACCGGATTCATCGGTTTCAGGCTGACAAAAAAACTGCTATCCCTTGGTCATACTGTGTATGTCCTTTCAAGGGACCCCGGTAAAGCCGGTATGTTCAGGCAGAAAAAGATGCGCTTCTTTACCGGAGATATTACCGATGGTGAACGTGTCAGGAAAGCCATGAAAGGGTGTGACCGGGTTTATCATCTCGCAGCCTGCACGGAAGTCTGGTCAAAAGACCGTACCGTTTTTCAGCAGCTGAATGTTGAAGGAACAAAAATTGTTCTTGATGCAGCCAGGGAGATGAATGTTAAGAAAGTAATGGTAGCCTCAACTGCCGGTGTTCTTGGTCCCTCTGTAAATAAGCCGGTTGACGAGTCGACTGTCCGAAAAATCCCATTTTTTACCGAGTATGAAAGGACAAAATGGAAGGCCGATCAGGTCACTCAGGAATACGTCAAAGAGGGATTGTTCGTTATTACAGTCTACCCGACGCGTGTTTTCGGGCCCGGACCCATGAGCCGAAGCAATTCGGCAACAAAACTGATGCAGCAGTATGCTCTGGGGAAATGGAGAATCATACCCGGCAGCGGGAAGAAAACAGGCAATTATGTATACATTGATAATCTTGTGGATGGTATGATCAGGGCTATGGAATATGGCCGCTCAGGAGAGGGTTACCTGCTGGGCGGGTCCAATGTTAGCTATAACGATTATTTTAATACCATTTCAGAACTTATTCACAGGAACTTTTTCATGATCAGGATCCCGATCGCAATATCCCTGGCAGTTGCAGCAGCCATGTTGCTGCTTGCCAGGATCACAGGCATTCCGCCCCTGCTGACCCCCGGCTGGGTCCGCAAATACCTGCACGACTGGTCCGCATCGAACAATAAAGCCATCAATGAACTGGGTTATACTCCTGGAACATTCCGGGAAGGAGTGAAAAAGACACTGGATTGGCTAAATTAAATAGGGACAGCTACCTTTTAAATAGGGACAGCTACCTTTTTATAAAATAGTTATGTCATAGGCATCTGCCATAGGCCCGCCTGCTGCGGGCAGGCATGGCTATGCCACCTTCGGAACTGGTTCCACGACTTCTCCGCCTGTCGGCGGATTCGTCGTGCGAAGCTGGTTTATGGTTCCCGGTTAAAAAGAATTTATCCTATTTGGCGTTTGGCGAGATACGGTCCATGAAGCGTCTTTCTGCTAAACAACTTTGCAGTTGGCCCGGGTGTACACTTGTTCATATTGACCCCGGCATAAATGCCGGGGCTATTGGATTTCAACCACGTTGTGGTTGTGTCACTGAATCTTATGAAGAACAAAACGCAAACAATCTTTCAAAGAAGCACCCTTCGTCGGACGACTACAGTTCGTCCGACGAATAAGAGGTGAGTACTCGTAGCACGAACTTGCCTTCACACAAGCTGCCGCTTAGTCGTGGTACGGGATTGTCTTACTATTTCAGTATTAAAATTGAAAAACCAGATGGCAGCTAACACCGGTCACACCAACTTGATGTCGCAATTTGCGGTTTCAAGTTTTCAAATTCTTAATCTGATAATTGGAAAAAAATAAACGGGAAGATAACTAAAGAATCTTGCTCCATAACCATACCAATCGGTTATCAGGCCGCTGCTGGTAGATTAATCCCTGGAAAATCCTTTAAATACCTGTGAATCATCATGGGATACCAACCTGCCGGAATAGATCATTTTGCCACTGATTGAAGGGGTGCTAACGGAAGCCGTCGCTCTTCCATCAGCTGAAACAATAATGCGGATAAGCAACAGACCGGTTGATGTATTTACATTGAAATCAACTGTATAGGTGATTGATTTTTTCCCTTTGCCCCTGATTCTGTATTGACTGATTTTCCCTTCCGCAATGGTTCCGTACATTGAACTTCCTCCCAGTGTATATATTGCTCCGAGCTGAATGGCGCATTTTGCAGAATCGACATAGATAAAATTGCGGGATGGATCGACGGGTTCGGGAGATCCGTCATA
>CAZTES010000150.1:0-8639 GCA_964612275.1 uncultured Rikenellaceae bacterium | reverse complement strand
ATTTAGAGCCAAGGGTTTTTGGCTACATATACATTCGCATTGACGGACAGAATGTACAAGGCACCATGAAAAATATTGAAAAGGTTGCCAAGCAGATCAATCCGTTCTATCCAATGGATTTCCAGTTCATCAACCGCGAGTACGAAAAACTGTATACTTCGGAAGAGAAATTGCGGACCCTATTTACCCTCTTTGCCCTCCTTGCCATTTTCCTTTCCTGTTTAGGATTGTATGGTTTATCTTCTTTTCTGGCAGAAAAACGGACAAAAGAGATCGGTATCCGGAAGGCGATGGGATCCAATTCCTGGCAGATCATGAAACTTTTTTCCTGGGATGCATTGAAATGGATCCTGTTATCAAACCTGGTTGCCTGGCCCGTTGCCTGGTGGTTTATGAACCGTTGGTTACAGGGTTTTGCCTATAAAACAGCCATTGAAATCTGGATTTTTGCTGCCGCAGCTATTCTTGTATTGATTATCGCCGTCATTTCAACCAGCTTTGAGGTGATTCGCATTGCAAGAATCAATCCGGCGGTTTCACTGAAGTATGAGTAAATTCCATGTATTAGAAATCTGTCGACGTTTCAGTTTGAAGGGCACGGTCTGACCGGTGGAAAGTGTTTTGGATTTGTGGGAGCCGGTCTGACCGATTGGAAAAGCAGAGCACGATCAAATGTTTGCTCTAAGCACCGGATAGCGACTGGAGAAGATAAAAACACTATAATTAACCCGTTGTGCTTCCATTGGGAAACCAAACTCTATAGTCGCTTAAATACTGATAACCAAAGAACTACGACCTGCCTCCTGCAAACTGGTAATTTCCAGATGAAGATGATTTTGAATTAGCGCATGGTATATGTTCGGTCCATGAAACTATTTCCCTTTTTATTACATCGGAGTTGGCCCGCTTTATTGCCGTTTATCAATAATTAATGGATGGAATGTTCATTCGATTGCAGAAGCACAACGGGTGCGTTAAATCTATTCCGGCACTTCCACTGTAAAGGAGTTCCCGGGACCAACCGTTATCCTGATCCAGGAGACCGATTGATCAACAGCAAACAGCTTTTCCTGCACACTCTGAACCGGTTCACCGTTCACCAGGAGGGAGTCATACGATCCCGGCAATTGAGCCTTCCAGATAAAGGAAGGTCCGGAATCATTGGAAAGCGACGTCTTTTTCAATCCGTCATGCCTGACTGAGATATTGTTCTTGCGTATCACCAGATTTTTTATCTCAGCCCGGGCGGTTGTTGAGGTAAGCCTGGGAAGGGTGGTAATGTACTTATCAACATAGTATCCCATGGTCTGTGCCATCCCTGGAGGAAAAATTTCCAGCTCAATACCCATTAATCCGTTGATTATAGAAGCTACGGTCGTAAAGGACACCTCGGGATACTCTTTCCGGCCGCTGTTCATCAGCCGCATCAGAAGATCATAGGCCGTGTCATGCTCTCCATACCGGTAGAGTGTTTCAGAAAGGTGCGACAAACCCTCCACCCGGTCGGATGGGGTCTCCGCAACCTGTTCAGCGAACTCATCCACGACCGCCCTCATCTTCTCTTCATCGTCGGTTCCGTTCCAGTAAGGAATGGAATGGTCGGGTCCGAAATAGGAAAGCTCGTAATCTTTGTTAATGTTGGTATAAAAACGCTCGTTTTCTTTATCCCACCACACTGTTTCTATGAATGTCCTTACTGCTTCAGCCTTATCCAGAAACTTCCCGGCTTCCTCTTCATCCCCGTGCAGCATCATCACCCGGGAATAGGCGCGATACCCTGCCTGCATGGTTACCACCATATCGAGTGCCACCACGAATCCCGGATCCCCTTCGTCATATCCAGGGATCCCGCGTGCCAGCTGAAACCGGTTCACCCCGCCGATACTATCCCTCATGTTCATAATGCGCTGCCTTTTCATGATCCGATCCAGTTCGAGGTTCCAGCGTTCCACGTAATCATAAACCGTTCGCCTGTAGAAATTGAGAAAGACCGGATCATCAATGTAAGTTCTGTCTCCTGTCCATTGATACATGCGATAACAGCAATCCAGGACATCAAAGTTTGCCGGTAGGTTATACCAGAAAGAGCCATCATCATAATAATCCACAACGGCAGGATTCCCGTACCGGTCGATCTCCCAATAGCTGCACCAGTCCCTCGATTCCGAAACATTTTCTGCAAATTTCAGGAGCATATTCTTTGTATATTCTGCCAGTCCGAGAATATGTGCCCCCATGCTCTGATGGGAAACATCACGCATGCAAAACGCTTCCCTTCCCGGCAGGGATGCCTCGTACCAGGGCCCCACCGGATCATCATCAAATGCATAGGCCAGTGCCTGGCTCTTTGCCCAGGTGAAAAGATCATTCAGATCTGAATCGGAAGAGTGAAACGTAACTCCTTGTGGTTCTGTTTCATCTGTTTGAGTCGTCTGTTGAGGTTGACAGCTGGCTACCAGAAGAACCAACGGGATAAGCAAAAATTTCTTTTTCATGATTGATTAACCAGGTTAAATTCTCTTTCTAATCTGAAAGCGCTTCACTAAAGTATAAATTTCAAGATCTTTTTTAAGGGTTTTCGGTACAGATTGTATAAAAACATTAATTATCTGACCAAAACATCCTCAATCATAAAAAAATCAACTCCAATGGGATTAAGTCGCAGAGAACTGTTAGCAAAGGGAATACAGGCATGCGCATTGACGTGCATTGCATCCTGTCATGCTTTTGGTATGCCTGATCCGGTAAAGAACAAATTTCAGAACCATACGTTTGACACCGAAATGGAAGGTAGAATGACCTACCGGCAGGTGTTCCACAGGCAATATTACAACATCAATAAATTCTGCAAAGCTTTGAAAAAGGAAGGTTATTCATATCTTAACGAATTGATTGGATTGGTCAGTGCTGCTTTAATGGCTTGGTAGCTTATAGCTAACAGTACGATGCATAATGCTGCCAAGCCAGAAAGAATGAATGTCCATATAGCAAGATCAATCCTGTAGGCAAAATTTTGTAACCATTTATTTATGAAATAATATGCTACTGACCAGGCAATGATGCTTGCCACAATAACCCATTTGGTGAATTAAGGAAATAATTAATAAACAACAGGTAATACCAATAGCCAATCCTGCAATATTGACGAAGGAAGAGCCTTTATATTTATGGATATTCCTTAAAGCAATTTTTAAATAATTTTTAAACATTCGACAACTTTTTAACCTGGTTGATTTTGAAAATAAATTATTTAATCATTATGTCGTAATATGTTATTGTTGATGCTCCGATTTAAGGTACTTAGCCATTTCCGGTATTTTCTAAAACATACCTTGCTGCAGTATCATCTTAAGATAAGGCTATGTCTGATTTTTCCTTTCAGGAAGTTTGGGGAAAAATACCAACCATGATCATTTGAAAAATGATTGTTAATATTATTCGAATTACACCAGCTTTTTTTAAAGCTTGTTTTTAAGACGATTTAAACAATATTTCATTACAATTAAAATTGTGGCAAGAACGATAAAGTGTATGTAAAGCAGGTGATTAACCAATGACAGGAGAGTATCGAAAAATCGGAGAAAGAGGGATTATTCCCCTGACGATAAATGTCAGGATCATGAGCTCATCCCGCCTCCGGCGTGGCTCGGTTCTTCCGAAGGAATGGCTTTGCCAGAGTCTGCCCCGTTCTCCCGCTCCGAAGGAGTCCCTTCGGAGCAGGGATCCCTTTGGGAGACCACCTTGCCTGCCCAAGGCAGGTCCGGCATTTCTCCGATAAGAAAACAAAAGTAATAAAAATAGTGAACCATTCATGCTACTCCTGACAGTCCCTTAATTCAGGTATATTCATAACTCAACAGTTAAGTCACAAAAAAAAAAATCTATCTTAGCAATTTTTAGCTATAAAATGGACTACGTTCGATTTTGACCAGATGAGACCAATACTTATAAAAAACAGTATCATTTTTTCCTTTCTTTTTGTTTTATTCTGGAATTCCGTTTCTGCACAGGAGACAATCATCATTCCCAAAATTGATGGGGAAATGATCCTTGACGGAATGCCCGACGAAGCCTTCTGGGATGAGATTGAACCCTTTCCGGTGACTATGTTGCAACCGGTTCATGGAAATGAACCCTCAGAGAAAACAGAGATCAAACTCTGTTACAATAACCAATACCTACTCCTTTCCGGGCGACTATACGATAAAGATCCTTCTCAAATACAGAATAATACAAAAAAAAGGGATGAGTTTGGAGGGAACAGTGATGGTTTTGGGATCATCATTGATAATTTCAACGACAATGAAAATGCGATTGCATTTTCAACGACACCATCCGGACTGCGGGCAGATATGACCATCTTTAATGATGCTGTTGGCCGGATGCAACACATGCCTTTTAATGAAAGCTGGAATACATTCTGGGATGTGGAGACGGTTGTCAACAAAGAGGGTTGGTTTGCTGAGATCCGCATACCCATATCCAGCATTCGGTTTCAAAATAATGAAGGCAGTACCATTATGGGATTAACCGTCTGGCGATGGATTCCTCATAAAAATGAGGTTGTGATTTTCCCGGCTATTGATCCCAAATATGGTGATTTTGCCATGATGAAACCTTCTCAGGCCCAAAAAATTCTTTTTGAAGATATTCAACCAAGAAAACCGTTGTACATTGCTCCCTATGCTCTTGCCGGGTATACCATGAATAATGACCTGAACGATGAAGAAACGGAATATATCACAGAGAGTAAACCCAGCATCGAAGCAGGTCTGGATGTCAAATACGGACTCACGAGTAACCTCACACTCGATCTTACTCTAAATACTGATTTTGCCCAGGTGGAGGCAGATGACCAGCAGGTAAATCTAACCCGTTTTTCCCTCTTCTTTCCTGAAAAGAGGCTTTTTTTCCAGGAACGGTCCAGTATTTTCAGCTTTAGTTTCGGCGGTTCGAATGGTCTATTCTACAGCCGGAGGATCGGTCTTTTTGAGAATGAAGATGAAGAACTCCTACCGGTAAGGATATATGGCGGACTGCGTGTCTATGGCAGGGCAGGCAAATGGGATCTCGGGTTTCTGGATATGCAGACAGCACCCACTGATACGGTACCATCCGAAAATTTCGGTGTCCTCCGGTTGAGAAGACAGGTGATCAATTCATACAGCTATATCGGGGGAATGTATACATCCCGGTTGGGGATGGACGGAACCTATAACATCGCCTATGGACTGGACGGTATTTTTCGTTTGTTCGGGGATGATTACCTGGATGTAAAATGGGCTCAAAGCCTTGAAACCGATAGCGCTAACACCATTGCCTCCATGAAACCGTCAAGAGTAAGGCTCAGCTGGGAAAGGCGTTCGCAGAAAGGAATCGGTTACAATGCTTCCTTTTCCTGGTCAGGGGAAGAATTCAATCCCGGCATGGGCTTCGAGATGAGGGATAATTATTATGCCTACCGTGTTCAACTGCAGTATGGCTGGCTCCCGGGAGAACACTCAAAGTTGTATTCCCACAATTTTAATGTCAGTGTGATGAACTTTCACCGGGTGGAGGATGGAACCCTTGAATCAGCAAGGTACGGATCCGCCTGGAGCTTCACGACAAAAAACATGATGCAGGGAAACTTCTCACTGAGTTATAACCTGGAAGATGTGGATGAAGAGTTTGAGTTTTCTGACGATGCTAAGATCCCTGTAGGAAAATATGAATTCTTTTCAGCCAGGGGATTCTTCATAACACCCATGTCCAGAAGTATCTATACCCAGGGACAATTTGAGCTGGGGCAGTTTTATGACGGAACCCGGTTCTCGCTTACCCTGTCCCCGACATGGAACATCAATTCCAGCATCGCCCTCAGCGGAATGTACCAGATAAACTGGCTGGACTTCAAGAAACGCAACCAGGAATTTCAGGGACACATCGGGCAACTGAAATTGCTCTACATGTTCAGCACAAAACTTTCTGCCAGCGCTTTCATTCAATACAACAGCGAGATCGAAGCTGTAATATCCAACTTCCGGCTGCGATACAATCCGCGGGAAGGACATGATTTCTATATCGTTTACAACGAAGGGACCAATACCCTGCTCGACCAGGAAGATCCGGTAAAACCAAGAACAAGCAGCCGGACACTGCTGCTGAAGTATACCTATACCTTTAATCTTTAAGGTTACACATAAACCTTTCATGTTTCTCCCGTAATAGATCCCTATTTTATAAACCAACCGGATTTATATCATTTGGCGAAAAAGTGTATATTAGTATAAGCAACCGGACACAAATCATAAAGGTGTTACCTGTATTTCAATTATCTTCTTCCAGAAGGATCTGCACTCTTGCCTTATTTTTACTTTTCATAATTTTTTCTGGTAAGATGAGTTCATTTGCCCAGGATCTCTGGACAATTCCCAAAATTGATGACAGGATAATTTTCGACGGGCATGTGGACGAAGCGGCATGGAACCAGATCAAGCCCTTTCCGATGATTATGCACGCCCCTGTATTTGGGAACAATCCTACAGAAAGAACAGAGATAATGGTCGGGTATACTAATGACTACCTCTACGTTGGTGCCAGGCTTTTTTACTCAGACATTTCTTTAATGAAACCAATAGGTAAGCTTCGGGATTATCTGGGTTTAGGAACTGATTGGCTTAGGATTTTTATTGACACCTTCGACGACAATGAGAATGCGTTGGTTTTCTCAACAAACCCTAATGGCATACGTTGGGATGCTACGATTAAGAACGATGCCGTATCCGTAGAGGGAGAGGTGCCCTTCGATCTTAGCTGGAACACCTTCTGGGATGTTAAAACAACCCGGGATGATGAGGGTTGGTATGCTGAAATGCAAATCCCGCTATCCAGCTTAAGATTCCAGGATCAGGAAGGAAAAGTAACAATGGGTATGACAGTATTCAGGTTTATTCCCGGTAAGGATGAAACCCAAGTTTCACCGGAAATACCTCCTAACTGGGGATTGTATAGTACATGGAAACCTTCTCAGACAAGGAAAGTAGTATTTTACGGGATGCAATCAAGGAAACCACTATATATTGCTCCGTATGCCCTGGCAGGCTATTCCCTTAACAACATTTTGAATGATGAGCAAACGGAGTATGTCCTGGAGGAAGAACCAACTTTTGAAGCAGGACTTGACCTGAAATTTGGCTTGACCACCAACCTAACCATGGATGTTACTGCAAATACCGATTTTGCACAGGTTGAAGCAGATAATCAGCAGATAAACCTAACACGGTTTACCCAGTTTTTTCCTGAAAAAAGGATATTCTTTCTGGAGAGAGCCAGCATATTTGATTTTAACATGGGAGGTTATAATAACCTTTTTTATAGCCGCCGGATTGGACTTCATGAAGGCAAACCGGTAAGAATCTATGGCGGAGCAAAAATCATCGGACGAGTCGGGGAGTGGGATCTGGGATTTCTTGATATGCAAACAGCTCCACTGGATACAGCTCCATCTGAAAATTTCGGTGTCCTGAGAATTCGCAGAAGGGTAATCAATGACTATTCTTATATTGGCAGCATGCTAACCTCAAGGCTGGGAGTGGATGGATCATATAATACAGTCTATGGTTTGGATGGTATATTCCGTTTGTTCGGTGATGATTATCTGGAAGTGAAATGGGCACAGAGCTTTGAGACCGGAATGACCAATGATCCTCTTTCGATGTCACTAGCCCGAATGCTTGCCATCTGGCAGCGTCGGAATGAAGAAGGATTTGCCTACAATTTAGCCTATGTATGGTCCGGAGAAGAGTTTAATCCGGGGATTGGTTTTGAAACCTTTGATGATTATTCAGGAATCCGTGGAATCGTTCAATATGGCTGGCTTCCGGGGGAAAAGTCTAAACTGCAAAGCCATAAGATCGTGTTGGAAGTCGCTGGATTCAACCGCCTCCCGGAAAAATCATTTAACACAGCATATATCTTCCCCGGTTGGTCCTTTAATTCAAAAAATAGCTCGAACGGAACGTTAACCCTGAAGATTAATTTTGATGACCTGCAAGATAGTCTTTCGCTTGCCGATCAGGCCTATGTTCCCGGTGGTCGATATGAATTTGTGAGTTTTAACGCTGTACTGAATACTCCACAATCTTATTTCATTAAATCATCGCTTATGCTGGAAGCAGGATCTTTTTACGATGGCAGGAAGTTCACTTTTAATATGGAACCCAGGTGGGATGTATCATCTGGATTTGAGTTGACAGGGACGTACCGGTACGATTGGGTAAAATTCGATAAAAGAGGCCAGGGTTTTGAAAATCACATTTTTGGGATGAAAGCCCTTTACATGATTAACACCAAATTATCTGCAAGAGTATTCGTTCAGTACAATACTGCAATCGATGCAATGATTACAAACTTCCGGTTCCGGTATAATCCAAAGGAAGGGAATGATCTATCTATCGTTTTCAACGAAGGGACAAACTTTTTCCTTGAGAAAGAAACTCCCTTTGAACCCAGAACCGGCAACCGAACCATCCTTGTAAAATATACCTATACGTTTAGCTTGTAAATCGTAACAAACTTATTTGAATACAAAAATACGTAACATGATTCAACGAGTACCATTGGAATTCGGGAAGTATTATCATATTTACAACAGGGGT
>CAZTES010000149.1:4347-8649 GCA_964612275.1 uncultured Rikenellaceae bacterium | reverse complement strand
TCATCCGGATGAAACCACATGATCTCTTTGTCTCTGGAAAACCAGGAAAGCTGCCTTTTTGCATACCTTCTGCTGTTTCTTTTGATCAGCCTGATCGCTTCATCCAGGGTGTGTCTCCCTTCAAAGTGTTCAAAAAGCTCCTTATATCCTACACTGTTCAACGCGTTGATTTCACGGTAAGCAAACAGGTTTTTTGCTTCTTCCACCAGGCCTGTTCTGACCATGGCATCTACGCGCTGATCAATACTCTCGTACAACCCCTTACGTTCCCTGTTCAGCCCGATCTTCAGGATCTGAAAATTTCTTACTTTGGCCTGTCGTGTGAGAAATGAGGAATAGGATTTCCCGGTCATGATCGATGTTTCAAGTGCCTTAAGGATCCGCTTATGATTTTTCAGATCGACTCTACGGTAGTATACCGGATCAAGGATGTTAAGTTGCCTGCGCAAACTTTCAATACCCTCTTTTTTATAGAGATGTACAAGGTTCTTCCTCACCTCCGGATCAATTGTTGGAATATCATCGATGCCTTTACAAACGGCATCAACATACAAACCCGAACCTCCAACCAGCAGCAAAATATCCTTTTTCAGAAAGAGTTTCTCCAGAAGATCAAGCACCTCCATCTCAAACATACTCGCATTGTAGTAGTCATGGATTGACCGGGTTTGAATGAAGTGATGTCTTGCTTTTTTTTGTTGAGCTATTGAAGGTACAGCAGTGCCTATCTCCATCTCCCGGTAGATCTGCCTGGAATCGGCAGAAATGATTTCTGTTTTCAGGTGATTCGCCAGCATGATTCCTATTCCGGTTTTGCCAATTCCGGTTGGACCAACGATCACGACCAGGGTATTTTTCATGGATTTTATCGGAGCTATTGAAAAACAGGGAAGTGTAAAAATATAGGATTTTCCGGTAGGAAAAAAGGATTATGATGGAAGAAAGCGTTCCCGGTCCACCCGTTTATTCGATTTTACAATTGATCATATTCGTCAAGATTCTCAAAAGAGAGGTCATCATTGTAACTTCCCAGATCATCGAACTCTTCTGCGTTAAACGTATCGATGTTATTATCCTCCATGATGATCTGGATTGGGATTTTCCCATTTTCCCGGACACACCGCGGATAGTCAACTCCGGGATCTTCATCCTCTATGTTTACCAGTTCTATAAAAAAGCAGCGGTCGGAAAAAAAATCATAAACGTAGAGTAATTTTTGTTTCAGATCCTTGCATACCTCCCCGATGTTCACTTTATCCATAATCAGCTCATCTTCCGATGGCTCATCCTTCATGTCGAAAAGGGTGATTTCCGCTTCTCTTTCCCATTTTTCATTGGTCAGGACGAAAGATGCCATCTGTGACTTATCGTACCCCAGGTTTTTCTGGATGGCAAGATGCAGGTCAAAAAATGTCTGATCTGCACGGATTTCAAAATCCCTTCTGAAGTCGTCCTCCTCGTTGGAGATCATTCGGAATGTATACACCACACGGTCCATATTGTAAAAGATTTGATCCAACAGTTTTTCAAGAAGACAAAACGATAAACAGATAATACAATTTACAACTTTTTCTTCAATTATTCAATGATAACAGGAATTTCATGGTGTCTATTCCATCAGCATATCCCCAGAGATCGGGGTATTGTGATTTACCGAACCCAATGGACTGGAAAAGTTTATTGTGGCTAACTGTACATTGGACCTTGTCCCGGAGCAGGTTGAGTTTACTGTTAAGCTCTTCAAGTTGGTTGTAGTATTCGAAAAAGACAACACCGGGAGGAGAAGCGATTTCCTGGTCTTCCCTGAAAAGGAGGGATCCGGCATCAAGGAATGGAATTTGCTGCAGGGTGTACCTTGCCCGGTTATAGGTTATGTTATTTTTATATTTTATGTGATCTGCCAGGTGACTGTATGACTGTAGAGTATTGATCAGCGGTGTGAAATCATAATTGTCGGGCACGAACAGTTTTGAAATGCTGCGGCAGCCGAGACCGAAATAGCAGAAAATATCCTCTCCCAAAGCGTTCAGTTCCGAGCTATTCTCCAACCCGTCAAGGATTGCAATCCCGTTCCGGTTCCTCCGGATGATGTTTGGATACCGGTCAAAATAGAAATCAAAATAACGTGCCGAATTATCGCTGCCTGTTGCAATAATCGCATTAATGCCTGTGAAGCTTCCTTCCGTAAAGTCGATCTGTCCTGTAAAACCAGGCTCAATATCCATGAGAATGCGTGCAACGGCAGGCAACAACAAGTTGTCCTTTGAGGAGAGTTTCCCGATAAAATGATTACCGGTCATCAGGACCGACAGGAAGTCGTGAAAACCCACCAGCGGAATGTTTCCTGCCATCGTTACACCGATGCGCCTGGGGTTCGCCTCTTTCTCAAGAGCAGGATACATGGCTGTCCAGGTTACCAGGTTTTCCGGGGTTAGCGATCGGGCTATGGCTGACAGGGCTGTTCGAACGTTATCCGGAGTGAACCAGGGATTTTGATCCTTGACCGTTTGGATCAGTCGACTTAAAACTGGAGTTGAAGGGGTAAGGGCCTGGGGGGCTGATCCATTTTCCAGCACTTGGTTGATCACTTTTCCGAGTTTAGTAAATGCTTCTACGCGGTCTAACAGCTCCATAATATTTTGGATTGGAATCTAAAATTACAAAAAGAAAAGATGTTAGCGATAATAGTGCAGGTTCAAATGCACATGTCATTTCGAACATAGCTTCGAAACCAAAAGAAGCTATGGAGAAATCTTCTTGTATGAATTATACGTATATACTGTTAGAATATTTCTCACCACCTAAAGGTGATTCGAAATGACATTTTCTGTAGGGCAAGTGAATACTACGCCTGTCATTTCGAACAATTTTTCGAATTCATGAGAAAGATTGGAGAAATCTTCTTGCAGGAGGAATTGAGAAGCACAAAGTCAAACGTATATATTTTTAGAATATTTCTCACCACCTAAAGGTGATTCGAAATGACACACTCAGCAATACCTGCAGATCTCAAACGCCTGTCATCTCGATCATAGCTTCGAAACCAAAAGAAGCTATGGAGAGATCTTCTTGCGGCAGGAACTGAAAATTATTAAGTTACACGTAATTATTTTTAGAATATTTCTCACCACCTAAAAAGGTGATTCGAAATGACATTTTCTGTAGGGCAAGTGAATACTACACCTGTCATTTCGAACAATTTTTCGAATTCATGAGAAAGATTGGAGAGATCTTCTAACGGCAGGAACTGAAAATTATTAAGTTACGCGTAATTATTTTTAGAATATCAGTAAAATCAATAAAATGTTTCCCAGATTTCAGGATTAAGATTTTTAAAGCCAGGATTGAAGGATTGAATCAACTTGTCTTTTTTCTCCCTTCTCCACTTTTTTATCTCCTTCTCGCGGTCAATAGCATGTTCAATCATTTGGAAACGTTCATAGTAAACCAATTCGTAACAGTGATATCTTCCGGCAAACGTTGTTCGTACACCCCTACTTTCATAATGTTCCCACAATCTTCGTTTGAGATCGTTTGTTACCCCTATGTAAATTGTACTTCTACTCGGATTAGCAACAATGTAGACAAAATAGTTATGATGCAATGATGCCATTCATTGGAGCATTAAAATGATTTACTCTTGCTATTTCAAATACTTGAAGATAAGCATTATTAAAATATTTCTCTCACCCTGACAGAGATCTTCTTTCAGAAGGAATTGATAGACAAATTGTTGCACGTATATGTCATTAGAATATTTCTCACCACCTAAAAAGGTGATTCGAAATGACATTTTCTGTAGGGCAAGTGAATACTACGCCTGTCATTTCGAACAATTTTTCGAATTCATGAGAAAGATTGGAGAAATCTTCTTGCAGGAGGAATTGAGAAGCACAAAGTCAAACGTATATATTTTTAGAATATTTCTCACCACCTAAAGGTGATTCGAAATGACACACTCAGCAATACCTGCAGATCTCAAACGCCTGTCATTTCGAACAATTTTTCGAATTCATGAGAAAGATTGGAGAAATCTTCTTGCAGGAGGAATTGAGAAGCACAAAGTCAAACGTATATATTTTTAGAATATTTCTCACCACCTAAAGGTGATTCGAAATGACACACTCAGCAATACCTGCAGATCTCAAACGCCTGTCATTTCGAACAATTTTTCGAATTCATGAGAAAGATTGGAGAAATCTTCTTGCAGGAGGAATTGAGAAGCACAAAGTCAAACGTATATATTTTTAGAATATTTCTCACCACCTAAAGGTGATTCGAAATGACACACTCAGCAATACC
>CAZTES010000149.1:0-4247 GCA_964612275.1 uncultured Rikenellaceae bacterium | reverse complement strand
ACGCCTGTCATCTCGATCATAGCTTCGAAACCAAAAGAAGCTATGGAGAGATCTTTTTGCGGCAGGAACTGAAAATTATTAAGTTACACGTAATTATTTTTAGAAGATTTCTCCTTCCCTTCTCATACTTCGAAGGATCAGTCGAAATGACATAACCCCTGTGTGATAAACATTAAACTTTGCCTGCAAACCTCTACTTATCCAGCTCCCCTCTGAAGTGTAGCTCTTCGCGGATGGCTTCAATCCGTTTGGCAGCTACCACAGCCAGGGAAACCACGTTGCTCATTTCTCCAGTTTGTGTAGTCTCTCCGGCACCTTCCATGAAGAGGGTGTAATAATGCAGCGCTTTTTTAGGATCTTCAAAGTAGTGATCATAAAGGCTGGCGATCATGAATAACAGTTCCCGGTCTTCCGGATTGTTTTCATATGCCAGTAGGTAATACTTCAGGGTATTTTTCCAGTCAGCGACGTGATTGTAATTTTCACCGATCTTTTTGTAAATAGTTCCAAAAAACTGGAAATTGGGTTGTTGCAATTCGATCGATTTCAGCAGGTATTCCGTTGATTCCTGTTTGTGATAATCTTCACTCAGGGCGAGTGCATAATAGTAACAATTTTCCGCACTGGTGGTATCCGCGAAATAGGCTTTTTCAAGGTAATGTACTGCATTTTCAAACTGGTCGTTTCCGAAATAAGCAAGGCCTGTGTATTTACAGACGAACAGGGATGAGTCTCCCCTTTCCAGCAACTTCAGGAACCCCCCGATGGCTTCTTCGTTCTGGTGTGCCAGGACATGTGCATACGACTTTACTTTGATAATGGCAGCATCGGTGGAATCCTGTTCCAGCCCTTTAGCCAGGAGATCAATGGCGCCCTGGAAAACTCCTTCCCTGATGTAAATATTTGCAAGGGTTGGATATAGACCAATATCCCTCGGGTTGAGCTTCAGTGCCCGGTCAATATACCAGGCAGCAGAGGTGGGGTCATTGATCTTTTCAAAACAGATACCAAGCTGCTTGTAATAGTAGAAGTTAGTGGAGTCGAGACTGGTGAGATACTGGTATATGGGTATGGCACGCAGGAAATCATTCTTTCTCTGGTAGAGTTTACCCAATTGGATATATCCGTAATAGTTGGTGGAATCGAGCTGAATGATCGTATAGTAAGTATTGATGGCATTGGTTAACGCTCCGAGTGCTGACCAGGTCTCTCCGATGGCATTCAGGATGGTGATGTTTTCAGAATCCAGCCGGTTTGCCCGCTCGAACACCTCCAGGGCTTCCGGGTATTTGAGCAATCCTATATAAGCCTGTCCCATGTTGAAATTAGCCCGTGAACTCAGTGAATCTTCAGCCAGGATCCGCTGGGCTTCCTCTATGGCTTCCGTGTATTGACGGTTCAGTAGAAAAAGTTCAGTTCGGACATGTTTCTCCTCTTCTTGGGAGTAAAGGGTGATAGTGGAAAATAGAATGATGTTTATAAATGTTGTGAAGTATTTCATGTCATAAGTTTTCAAAACCAAAGGTAAAAAAACATCAGCTCTATTTCTCCTGGTTGATGTTTTTAATAAAATTGCTGGTCAGCTTTATTTCATGGTGATCTTAACAACACCCTCTTTGGCTGCAGCTCCATATTCGTTTTCCGCTTTTTCCCCCTTGCGCCAAACTTCTCAATTGCAGATTCTCCCTTTATGACCTCAACACGTTCAATATGATCGGGATTCAGGGTCGAAAAAATATCATGACTGACAATTTTACCATCGATCAGGTATAAGGCATCATTACTTATTTTTGATTTGAGTCCAACGACAACCGTTTCGTCCTGAGCATTTTTCGCAGGTTTGTCGGACAGTCTAAAAACAACAGGGAATGTAAACGTTACATTGACCTTTTTCCCTTTTTGCAGGCCAGGTTCCCATACGGGACTGGAATTTAAAACACGCAGGGCTTCCTGATCCAAAAGGGGGTCTGCACTCCGTATCACTTTTGCATCCTGGATATCTCCTTTTTTATCGACAATAAACTGAACGAAAACCTGTCCTTCAATTCCTTTTTTTGCAGCCTCTTCCGGATAGACGAGATGGTCAGTAATATACTTCCTGAAAAGGTGAAAGTCATCAGAACCCTCGAATTTAGGCATCTCCTCTACCACAAAAAACACCGGTTCATCAAATTCTTTGATACCGGCAGGCAGGGGTTGTTTTTCCCAGTTTGCCGGAAGAAGGAATGTAACGGGGATGGTAAAAGCGACATTCACTTTATGTCCCCGCTGAATGCCCGGTTCCCATTTCGGACTGGAGCTAACCACCCGGATCCCCTCTTTTTCAAACTCAGCAATTCCCCTCTCCATCTTCACATCCCGAACATTTCCCAGGGTATCTACAACAAAGCGGATATAGATCGTGCTGCTCATCCCTTTTTTCAACATTTCTTCCGGGTATACCAGTTTCTCTGCAACATACTGATTGAAGGCATTTATGTCATCCGATCCCCGGAACCTGGGCATCTGTTCCACGACATAAAATACCGATTCCTGAATTTCGGGATCTATGAAATCCTGCTGAGCGGGCTCTTTTCTTTCTTCCGGAAGGGCAAAAGTGATCGGGAAGGTATATCTCACGGGTACACATTTCCCATCCTTTTTCCCCGGTGACCAGGCCGGACTATTGGCTACCACTCTGATTGCCTCCTTGTCCAGGATGGGATCAACCCCACGAATGACCTGAACCTTATCAACTTCCCCATTTTGATTAACCAAAAACTGGACATAGACAGTACCAGTGATGCCTTTCTCCCTGGCTTCTTCAGGATACTTGAGATTCAGGGCGAGATATCTCCTGAATTTTTCCATATCACCACCCTGGAACGTTGGCATGGTATCGACTTTGAAATAAATGGCAGTATCCTGTTGTGTCTGAACGGATGGTCCCGGAGATAGGGTAGGGGTAATCCCGCCTGAAAGATCCCAAGGATTATTCGTGAACGAGAACAGGGCAATGATGAGTAATACTGCCGGCAGGGCAAGAAAAATTTTATACCGGGCACCCTTTGACGATTTGAATCTTTTCATCATGATAATTCGTTTTTTAATGAGCGAATGGTTCAGGTTGTGGACAATCCGGAAAAACTGGTTCCCGAAAACCTGGCTGAGGACCAACTCCTGGTAATTCAGGGCATTGTGACCTCCACGGATAACAGCCTCATCAGCCTGATATTCGTGAACTTCCTTCAACGACCATTTGTAAAACCAGGCAACCGGATTAAACCACTGAAAGATGGTCAGCAGTTCGAAAATGATCAGGTCAAGGGTGTGCCTGTTCCGGATGTGATTCATTTCATGAGCAATGATCTTCTCCCTGTAATCATTACCGGATAAGGACCTGTTCAGAAAAATGATGTTGTAAAATGAAAATGGGGAAAGGTTCCTGTCCAGGTAAACGATCCGGATTCCATTCTCCCTTGTGATCCTGTATCTCTTAATCAGCCAGAATATCTGCCCCGTATTGAAAAGGAATTTTAACATGAAGAATCCGGCACCAGCCAGGTAAAACCATGTGAGTAGATTCCGGGGTGAATGTCCTGTTGAGACGTTGAAGGAGGAGGCAGGGATAATGACTGCCGAATCAAGCATCGTTTCAATGGTGTATATGGGAGCGGGCTGAGGGACTGAAATGGTCAGCAAAGGAATTACCATCGAAAGGAAAATGGTGAGTGTCAGATAAAACCGGTTCCGTCCGAAGAAGGTGTCTTTTCTCAGGAACATCCAGTAGATCCCATAGAAAAGGCAAAGGCTTAGAGCCGATTCGATCAGGTATTTCCAGAGATCATTCATGACTGGATATTGTTTTGTTTTTCAATCTCCTCTTCCATTATTTTTAAAATATCCTCCATCTCGTGAACCGAGAGGTTCTTCTCCCGGGCAAAAAAAGAGACCATCTTTTCAAAGGAATTGGAGAAATAGTTTTTGATGAAATTGTCCAGGTGTGCTTTTGTGTATTCCTCCTTGCTTACCAGGGGAAAATATTCATGTGTTTTCCCGTATGCCTTGTAGGAGACAAATCCTTTCTTTTCCAGGATCCTGACAATGGTTGAAACCTTGTTATAGGCTGGTTTCGGATCGGGCAATTGCTCAATGATGTTTTTGACAAATGCTTTCTCCAGATCCCACAGGATCTGCATGATCTGTTCTTCGGCTTTGGTTAGTTCAAGCATGGATTATTGGATTAAACACAAATTTCGTTCCGTTTG
>CAZTES010000148.1:0-8676 GCA_964612275.1 uncultured Rikenellaceae bacterium | reverse complement strand
CGCGCTAAACCAAATTGCTTTTGTAACTTTATGGTAATAATCAGCTTTAACTGGGCATCGAGCCAAAACGTGCTAGAATCCCGAGTACTCGGGACTAAACGCAATTTGATCCCGCCCTTGCGGGCTTTACTTCCGCTGAGAGCAAGCTCTCGCGGAATCGCCCTCAGTGCGGAACTTCGTTTAGCGCTCCGTTTATTACATCCGGAGGGGTTTTTGGAAAAAATGGAATGAATTACATCCGGGTTTCTCTCTGCTCCCAGGAAGAGGTCATCCTGGAATCAATAATGAGAATAAAACAAATCATTCAATAAAATGACTATAAAATTGAACCTTGAAGAGATAATTTTAAATGGTGTTTCAGGCTCCCGACCAATAATTGTTTCCGGTCCTTGTAGTGCAGAATCTGAACATCAAGTTATAGAAACAGCTAAACAACTGGAAAAACTGAATGTCCAAATCTACAGGGCTGGTATTTGGAAACCGAGAACCAGACCGGATACATTCGAGGGAATGGGATCGGTTGCACTACCCTGGTTGCAAAGGGTGAAAAAAGAAACCAAACTGCTGACAACTACTGAAGTTGCGACCAGTTGGCATGTAGATAAAGCATTGAAATATGATATCGATATCCTATGGATTGGTGCAAGAACAACAGCAAATCCTTTTGCTGTTCAGGAATTAGCGGATGCGCTCCGTGGTCTTGAAATTCCAATTTTAATAAAGAATCCGATAAATCCGGATATTGAACTCTGGATTGGTGCCATAGAGCGTATTAACAAGGCAGGGATTAAGAAAATAATAGCCGTCCATAGAGGGTTTTCATACTATGGTAACTCCAATTTCCGAAACCCTCCACAATGGGGAATTCCCATAGAATTAAAACGAAGGGTACCGGATATCCCAATAATTACTGATCCCAGTCACATTTGCGGAAATAAAGAATTCCTTTTTGAAATTTCACAACGCGCCATGGACCTTAACTTCGATGGCCTGTTTATTGAGTCCCACATTAATCCGGACGAGGCACTCAGTGATAAAGATCAACAAATTACACCAGCTGAGTTGGGTGAATTGTTGGATAAAATTGTTCTCAGATCAATGAAAGTAACTGACTACAAACTCATTGATACGCTTAGTCAGTTAAGAACTCAGATTGATCATTTTGATGAGGATATCCTGGAGATTTTAAAGAAAAGGATGGAGATTTCTGAAGCCATTGGAAAATGTAAAAAAGAGAACAATATTACGATCTTCCAGCCAAAAAGATGGACTGAAATTATTGAAAAAAGAATCAAAGTAGGGAGAAATAAAGGTCTTAGCCCTGAGTTCATTTCAGAGGTGTTTAAAGCCATTCACCAGGAATCAATCAACCGGCAAAACCGGGTGATGAACTGATTGTACACTAAAAAGTATAGATAAGTTTTTATTTTTGTAAGCCATTGCTAACCGGGTAAATGGATTGAAAGCATGGAAGAAATAGAAATACAGGCGGCATCGGGCCGATCACGCATCATCCTTGGAGGACACTTCAATGATCTTTTGCGGTATATCCCAAAGAGGAATGTGATCATCATTACAGATGAAAACGTTCATAAACACTATGCTGATCGGTTTCCCCCCTTCCCTGTGATTCGAATCGGAACGGGCGAAAAGGTTAAAAGCCTCGATACCGTTCAGTATATCTATAACAGGCTGGTGACCTTTCATGCTGACCGGTCGACCTTCCTCCTTGGAATCGGAGGTGGGGTGGTTTGCGATATAACGGGATTCGTTGCTTCTACATTTCTTCGTGGACTCTCTTTTGGTTATGTCTCAACCAGCCTGCTGTCGCAGGTGGATGCGAGCCTGGGGGGTAAAAACGGGATAAATTTTTCAGGATATAAGAACCTTATCGGCATTATTCGTCAGCCGGCTTTCGTCTTCTGTGACCCGGACATGCTGGATACCATTCCATACAGGGAGTATATTTCCGGTTTTGCTGAGATCGTAAAATATGCTCTCATACGCGATGAAGAGATGTATCAGCGAATCGAGAACAATGTGGAAAAAGTGAAAAAACGCAACAGGGATCTTCTCCTCCGGTTAATATCCGACTCGGTCAACATTAAGGCATCGATCGTGCAGGAAGATGAGAACGAACAGGATTTGAGGAGACTATTAAACTATGGACATACCTTCGGGCATGCCATAGAAAAAGTTCACGGTTTGAAGCATGGAGAAGCCATATGCATGGGCATGGTTCTGGCAAACCGGTATGCTGTGCAGAAAGGTGTTGCCAAGCCGGAAGAAATTCTCAGAATAACCCGCCTGCTTGAAAACCTGGAACTGTTGAAAAAAGTGCAGCTGGATAAGGAAAAGATCTGGGAAGCCCTGCTGATGGATAAGAAAAAATATGGGGAAGAGTTGTACTTTGTGTTGATTAACCGGATAGGAAACGGATTTATTGACAGGATTTCACTGGAAGAGCTCCGGCAGTTTCTTTATGCGTTTACAATGTAACCTGTCCACTCTATCGTTTGTATATGAAGAGAATCATTTGCCCGTCAACGATCCATGGAGTCATTCGGGCTCCCTCATCCAAAAGCATGATGCAGCGGTACATTGTCGCCGCATTACTGGCTGAGGGGGATACCTGGATAAAAAATCCTTCCCTGTGTGATGATACCCTGACTGCACTTGGAATTGCTGAACAATTGGGAGCAACGGTTAGTATGGAACAGGAAGTGGTCAGGATTTCCGGTGGTTTTAATCCGAAAGAGGAAGTGTTAAACTGTGGTGAATCGGGACTGGGTATACGGATGTTTTCAGCAGTTGCCGCACTGCATCATTCTCCCCTTATCCTAACAGGAATGGGATCCCTGGAAAGCAGGCCTGTCGGAATGATTGAACAACCCCTTGCTGAACTGGGTGTTGAATGTGAAACGACCAGTGGATGCATTCCTGTCAGTGTAAAAGGACCCTTGAGAGGAGGAAAGGCAAGGATTGATGGATCGACCACTTCCCAGTTTCTGACCGGACTTTTGATGAGCCTGCCGGTGGTGCATACCAATTCGGAACTTCTCATCCGAAACCTGAAAAGTAAACCCTATATCGATGTCACATTGAAAGTGCTTCAGGATGTTGGAATTGAGGTGGAAAACCAGGCATATAAACGATTCCTGGTAAAGGGAAATCAGCAATATAAGGCTGGAGAATATGAGGTGGAAGGCGACTGGAGTGGTGCAGCGTTTTTATTGACAGCAGGAGCACTCAATGGAAGGGTACAGGTTACAGGGATTCAACCGGATTCCCTGCAGGCTGACCGTAGAATTCTTACTGCCCTTGAAATGGCTGGAGCAAAAGTTAAGGTATTTGACGAAACAGTAGAGGTGATCGCCGGAGACCTTAAGCCATTCTGGTTTGATGCAACGGAATGCCCGGATCTGATTCCTCCCCTGGTGGCACTTGCAGTACATTGCAGGGGTGTTACGGTCATAACCGGGACCAGCCGGCTGAAATCGAAAGAGAGCAACCGCGCACTGGTTCTTCAGAATAATTTTGCAAACCTGAACGTTCGGATTGAGCTGGAAAACGATCAGATGATTATCCATGGAGGAAGGGTTGAAGCCGGCTCAATCCACGCTTCCAACGATCACCGAATTGTCATGGCTGCTGCTATTGCCGGTATAAAAGCGAACGGTGAAATTAAGATCACAGGCTCTGACTGTGTGTCAAAATCATATCCACATTTTTTTGACGATTATCTAAAAATGGGAGGAATAACTAATGAATAATTTCGGACGAATCTTCAGGGTAACGGTTTTTGGTGAGTCGCATGGCCCAGTGGTGGGTGTTACAATCGATGGATGCCCCGCCGGTATTCCTTTAAATGATCAGGATTTTGAGAAAGACCTTGGGAGAAGAAAGAGCGGGGCAAAGGGCACAACATCCCGTACCGAAAAAGACCTGTCATCCATTGTTTCCGGTGTTCATAACGGAAAAACAACGGGCGCTCCCGTTACACTGCTCTTTAAGAACGAAAACACCGCATCAAAGGATTATTCCCTGTTTGATGATGTGCCAAGACCCGGACATGCAGACTTTGTAGCCATGAAAAAATACAGGGGCTTTCATGACGGCAGGGGAGGGGGCCATTTTTCAGGCAGGATTACCATCGCCCTGGTGGCAGCAGGAGTCCTGGCAAAGAAAATAATACACCCTGTAAATATTCAGGCGTCATTGATTGAAGCCGGAGGGATCGATGATATTGATAAAGCCGTTGAAATAGCTGAAAAAGAAAACGATTCAATCGGTGGGGTAATCCAGTGTGTTGCATCCAACATGCCGGTTGGCCTCGGTGAACCATTTTTCGACTCAGTGGAGTCAGTGATCTGTCACCTGGCGTTTTCTGTCCCTGCCATCAAGGGCATTGAATTTGGTGCCGGATTCGCAGCAGCCAGAATGAGGGGCAGTGAACACAACGATGCGATCATTTCCTCAGATGGAAAGACAGAAACCAATCACGCCGGCGGGATCAATGGAGGCATATCAAACGGTAATGATTTGGTTTACAGGGTAGTGGTAAAACCAACCTCGAGTATTTCCAAAAAACAACATACGATGAATGTGAAAACAGGTGAAATGGCAGACCTTAAAGTGGCAGGCCGGCACGACCGGTGCGTTGCCCTGCGTGTCCCGGTAATCATGGAAGCGGTTACAGCCATTGCACTTGCTGATCTATTCCTGCTTAACCGAGATCCTGTTTAATCCCTATACCCTGGAACAGGTTGAAAACATCAACTCCCGGTTACACCATCTTATCGAGCTCATTCAGAAAAGAGACGGGGAGGGGATCGGCCAATTTCTCAATATGCTGAGAGAAAATATTCAAATGAGTTAATTATTGAAGTTCCACGACCAGCATCCGGGTGGATTGTTCCGTGATTTTAAAGCGCTCATCAATCCGATGCCCCATGATCCATACGATCCTATTGCCGCTGGTCAGGATCCAGGTGTTTTCCTTATCGTGGATTGAAAACTTGTTATCCACAAAAAAGTCACTCACCTTTTTAATGTTCGTCATTCCCAGCGGCTGAAAGTAATCCCCTTTTCGCCACTTTCGAATGATCAGGGGGAAATCAAGGAGATCCAGATCGATAGATGCGATCCGTTTGTTAAGCTGGAATTGAAGATTCTCCGGAACTGTACTTTGTGTGAATGATACGGGAATGGGTTGGGATATGTGAATCACATCCTCCTCGATGTAAAACAATTCCCTTTCATCCTCCGATAGTTCAGTAATGATGAGCTCTTTCCGATCTTTGATCAGCCGGTGGGTGGGAGAAAAAAACTGTTTCCCTGCAATTCCGTCCAGGCTGGCAATGATATCAACCACCGTCTGTTTCGGGAAATGATATGGGCGAATGAATTCATACAGGTAGGTGGCTGCCGGGTGAAGCTCTTTTAGCTTTGGTATATTGATCAATATTTTCCCCTCAAACTCATTCATCACCTCGTTCTTTTTATTTTCAATCGATTCCCTGTAGATCTGTTCAGCATCGTTCAGGTTGGAAATGGTTTCCAGAATGTTTTTCCTGAATTTGGGGTTAATGGTAAGGAATTCAGGAATTACATGGTGCCGTATCCGGTTACGGGAATACTTCACGGTTTTGTTACTGGAATCTTCCCGGAATCGGATTTGATGTTCATTACTATAAGCGATGATCTGTTCACGGGTGGCAAAAAGAAGCGGTCTGATGATTTTGCCACTCTTCTGTTTTATTCCGGTTAAACCGCGAATTCCCGTACCTCTTGACAGGTTAATAAAGCAGGTTTCAATGACATCATCCAGGTTGTGTGCCAGTGCGATATAGTGATATTCGAATAATTTTCTGATCTCTTCAAACCAGGAATACCTGAGGTGACGGGCAGCCATTTGTATTGAGATCCCTTTGTTCCTGGCATGTTTTTTTGTCTCAAACCGTTCAATATGAAGCTTTAAGCCACGTTCAAGACAGAAAGCCTCCACGAAAGACTCGTCCCCATCCGACTCCCCTCCCCGCAGAAGAAAGTTACAATGGGCTACTGCGACATGAAAATCTCCCTTGAGAAACAGGTCTGCCATAACCATCGAATCAATTCCTCCGCTGACTGCCAGCAGGATTTGATCCTCTGGTTCAAACAGTGCATGTTTCTTAATATAATCCCTGAATTTATCCAGCATTGACTGAACCGAGCTCAATTGCTCCTTTTGATGAATGGAAAAGATACGGATTTTTTTCTATTTGTGGAAACGAAAACTGTCTGCCAGGGAAGTAGTATGAAGTCCGGGTTTACGGTTAACGGAACCGTAATAGCTCGGTGGGCATTTTCTAATTCAGGGAATTCAGTTGGTGACTATACAGATTTGTCATAAAGCCAAATATTTTTTATAAATTTACACTAGGCTTTTATAAAATTATTCAATATAACAAGGACTTAAAATATGATATAGTGAAATAATGATCATTATTATGACAAGAATACAAAGAAATTCAGTATTGAAAATTTTTCACCTGGTAATTTCATTTGTTTACTATATTGGTTTAATCTTTATCCTTCAGTATTGCTCACAAATACCAGAAGAAAAATATATTGAAATACTTATTTCAAATTTGGAGCTGGAAGGCACTCCGGGAAAATTATCTATAACCTATCCTTCAGATGGAACAATATTCCCTCCAGAAATTGTTCCTCCTACATTTATTTGGAATGAAACAAACCAAACAGCAAACAAATGGTTGGTGATTGTTGACTTAGATAACGAGGATGAACGAATCACTGTATTTACCGAAAAAAAGATATGGAGACCAACATCGGATCAATGGGAAATTATTAAAAAGCATTCGATCGAAAAGGATATTCAGATTACTGTGCTTGGAAA
This sequence comes from uncultured Rikenellaceae bacterium, assembly GCA_964612275.1. Taxonomy (GTDB): domain Bacteria; phylum Bacteroidota; class Bacteroidia; order Bacteroidales; family VadinHA17. The sequence goes on along the minus strand of CAZTES010000148.1, from coordinate 1,775 downwards.
TAACTCGGATGAACCTGAAAAAATAGCGAGCGGTTCAAGCATAACCATTAGAACATCAGAAGATAAGGTAGGAGCACCTATCTTCTTCAGGGCAGTTACTTTACCTTTTGAATTTACAGTTAACAATTTGCATACTGTAAGCTGGCATTTGGGGAATATAGCTTCTGAAAGTCAGCCACCGGCAGTTTTAAAAGATATGCCTTTATGTGGAAACTGCCATTCTTTCTCTTCTGATGGAAAGGTTTTAGCTATGGATGTTGATTATGCAAATGATAAAGGTTCCTATGTTATCACAAATTTCACAGAAGAAACCATTCTGTCACAAGATAAAATTATTACCTGGAGTGATTATAAACGGGATGAAAAAGAGTATACATTTGGATTATTATCCCAAATTTCTCCTGACGGACGCTATGTTCTGAGTACTGTAAAGGACCGTTCCATTTTTGTACCAAAAGATGACCTGTATTATTCTCAGCTTTTTTTCCCAATCAAGGGAATTATTGCTGTTTACGACAGGGAAACAGAAAAATACTGGTCATTACCGGGAGCTGATGATCCTCAATATGTACAAAGTAATGCTTCCTGGAGTCCTGATGGAAAATATATTCTTTTTGCCCGTGCTCCTTATCGAAAACACAAAGTAATAGAAAGCTCAAACACGGTTGTTTTACCAACGGAAGCAGCTACTGATTACATTGAAGGGAAAAGAAGCTTTCAATACAATTTGTTTCGGATTTCGTTTAACGAAGGTAAAGGAGGTAATCCTGAACCATTACCAGGTGCTTCAAATAATGGTAAGAGTAATTACTTTGCTAAATATTCTCCTGACGGAAAATGGATAATATTCACTCAGGCACAGAACTTTATGCTTCTCCAACCGGATAGTAAATTGTTTATTCTTCCTGCCGCAGGAGGGGAGCCAAGAGAGATGACATGCAATACTACAAATATGAATTCATGGCATTCATGGTCTCCAAATGGAAAATGGCTGGTATTCTCCTCCAAAGAAAGGGGAGCATATACTCAACTGTATTTAACACATATTGATGAGAATGGCTATGATTCTCCTCCGGTATTGCTGGAAAATTTTATGATACCAAACCGGGGTGCTAATATACCCGAGTTCGTAAACATAAACCCGGATCAGGATATTAATCTTATCGAGAATTTTATGTACAGCGGAAATTATTTTTTAAGAATAGGTTACTTTAAGTTTGAATCAGGAAATTTTAATGAAGCTTTAGAGGCTCTGAATCAGGCTATATTACAATCACCTGAAGAACCGCTTGCTTATGTATACCGGGGACAGGTCAAGGAGCGACTTGGTGATATAACTGGAGCCATTAAAGATTGTAACCAGGCGATTCAAATTGATCCTGAAAATGTAATAGCCTACAATAGCCGGGGAATAGTTCATACATCGCTTAAAAATTATAAAGAAGCAATGGATGATTTCAATAAGGTTATCAGTTTAGATCCCACATGCGATGAAGCCTATGTAAACAGGGGAATAATAAAAACATATCAAGGGTTTAGTAGAGAAGCTATTGATGACTTTATTACCGCTATTAAAATAAATCCTGATAATGAAAAAGCGCATTCCCATAAAAAGACCGTTGAAGAAAATATGTCAAAAAATCCCCTGAAAACTCCGTAATTATCCGGCTGAATTGACAGAAAAAACTCCTCCATTAAAAATCTAAATATCCTTCTATCTCTACCAGGAGATCTTCCCTGCAAATATCTGAAATCAGGTATTGAAAATTTTCGCT
>CAZTES010000147.1:7609-8715 GCA_964612275.1 uncultured Rikenellaceae bacterium | reverse complement strand
ATCACTGTATCCACATCCATAAAATTCATGGCAAGCGCAAGAAAAGAGGTATGCCAGATGAATGCATAATAATTATGGCGTGACAGATCCGTTGAAAGTTCCATTTAATGCAATGTTCAGGGAGAACAGAATTTCAAAAAACACACTATATCTTCCTGCTAATTATACAATAACCGGGTTTTCTCGTCTGCCATGGTTGGCTGAACCAATTCGTCCCATTCGGGAGCCTCCCAGGTTTTTAACTTCGTATGGGTATCCAGGTATTTTTCGGGAATGGGATGTGTTCCGATCACCACCTTAACGCCATATTTTTCCTGAATAAAATCCCTGAAATGCCGGATGTACGGACATGGTGGATAACCCACGACAAATCCGGTGGCAAAATGGATCACCTCCGCACCATTTTTTATCATCTCTTCCGGAGCATATTCTATATTCCCCCCTGGGCAACCGCCACACGTGGTGTATCCCACCAGTTCAACCTTTTCCTCTTTGCTATAGATATCAAAAGCACCCTCCCTGTTCTGCAGGGACCTGAAACATTTGCCTCCCGCACAATCGCGGAAGCGGTCACAGATAATTATTCCAACCTTACGATTTTTTTTCATTTTCCTTTTTTTTGATGTAAATAATAATATGGTAATATTCGTATGTGCTCACGAACAGATCAAAGTAAACTATAATATTCATTTTCTTTTTAGGGAGTCCCTGATCATAACCTGCCTGGGAAGCCCGAGTTCCTTTTCCATCTCTTCATTCCGTCGACTTTCAACACAGTCGATTGAAGGTAAATAGGGCTTTATATCAAGTACCGGTGATCCGTCAAATGCATCAATCCCTTTTATATGAAGGATACCATCCCTGATGCTATCCAGCTTAACTACAGACAGACCAATGGGATTGGGGCGCCTCGGAGTACGTGTCCCAAACAACCCAAAATCATGTTCACGGGTAGAAGCCGGAGGAGATACAAGCTCTTTCCAGGTTTTAACCCTGTCAAAATGATAGATCACGATAATGTATTCAAACAGATCAAGGTATTTTAACGCCTCTCTGTATGGTTTGTATATTTCAATTTCAGCCCCGGATTCCGGCATTAATATACC
>CAZTES010000147.1:6434-7509 GCA_964612275.1 uncultured Rikenellaceae bacterium | reverse complement strand
TTACACCCGAAAGCCCTTCATAATTCCCCTGTCCTTTGCTGATTACCATGTCTGCACTGTCAAATCTTTTAATAAAAGCATCGTTACACAGGCGCAAAATAGTAGCAGGGGCAGAAGATCCGGAGGATATTATTTCGGCAACGGTATTGAGCCCGGAGTCAATCGCATCCTGCAGCGTTACATCATTTATTACCGGAATCTCACGAACCACATAGGTAACCGGTTTGTGCAATTCCTCAATGAGTATTTTATCAAAGACTGACTCCCCTGCATTATCACCAAGGTAGAGGATTGATTTTGCTTTTTCCAGGTGAGCAACAAACTGGTCGAAATGTGAAATAGCAAAGTCCTGCTTAAGAATTTCGCTGATACCTTCTATAAGGTTATACTTCTTCCTGACACCAAGATCGATTATATTACCGGCGATCGACAGCTTAATTGCAGTGAGCAGCCTGTTTCCCGACCGGTTGACGATCTCCTTCATTTCAGGATACAAGGCCAAGGTTTCGTTTATGTTTGATTTTTTTATCTCTTTATAGGGATCATCAACACCTGTGATTTCCCGAACTTTACGGTAAATAACATCACCGGTCTCAGGGGGTGTATTTTCCAGAGGAAATTCCTTTATCATGGAGCCAATCGTATCAAGCAGCTTTTTGATTTTTTTTTCATCCCGGGTGGCTATTCGTCCGGCACGCAAAGCCTGATCCAAAAAACAGGGTATACAATCCAGGTATGTTTTCATCTTTTTCTACATCGTGTTATGCACCTGTTTTTACTTCCTGAAGTAGGTATCCATTCGATCAAATGCTTTGTTGATCATCTCTTCCGGCACACAGAAAGAAAGCCTGATGTGCTGTTCGCCGGTCGGGCCAAAAGCACTGCCGGGAGTAGTGGAAACCTGTATATCTTTCAGCAAGTTTTTACTGAATTCCACTGAATCTTTTCCCCTTTCCCCCAATATTTTAGGAAACATTAAATAGGAGCCGCCCGGTTTGCTATATGAAAAAATGGTATCCAGATGATCCAATCGGTCACACATCAGATTCCTCATGTTCAGATAGTGCAGCCGGAA
>CAZTES010000147.1:4420-6334 GCA_964612275.1 uncultured Rikenellaceae bacterium | reverse complement strand
GCAGCAATCGCCGCATCATTGATATGCTTCGGGGTACCTGTTGTAGGTTTTGCCCACGACAGGAATGCAACATCATCATACTGTTTCGACAACCGGGTCATCTCATGAATGGCCGATTTTTTAATCTGGGTTACTCTGTTGGAACTGTTCATCCTTCCTCCTGTTTTTATGTTTTTGAAAATGTAAAAACCATTCCCGTCTTTACCTGTTCCATTTCAAATTCCCTGTAAAATGCAGCTAAAGCGGGTAACTGGGTACAATGTGACGGGTATAGATTGCGTACCTTCTGAGCCTTGAAATAGTGAATAGTTTTTTGGGTTTGCCTGTTGTTTTCCTTTAAATGAAATCCCCCAATAACAGCAATGATTTTTTTCAAACCCGTGACACGTTTGGCATATTCAACAATATTACAGATTCCTGAATGTGCACATCCGGATACGACAATCAACTCCCCATCAGCAATAATGGCAAGTGCTGAATCATCAGGGACAAAATCATCCTCCCCATTCTGATCCATAAATGTAGTTTTCTGAGCTTCAAAAGAAGTTTTCCTTGGAATTTCACCCAGAAAGATCATGTTTTTGGATAAAGGATAGGGTTCCCGGGATATTATCAACTCAAACCGCTGATCCAATTCTTCGTAACTCAATTCAAGTCCAATGTTTTCTGTGCTGTTTTTCCGATACCGTTTCATAAAAGCATCCGGGTGACACACCAGTTTCTTATTACTTACATATCGCAATCCATTTCCATGGTCCCAATGTCCATGACTGAGCACAACGGCATCTGCACGATCCAGGTCAATGTCGAGCTTTTCGGCATTTCTTAAAAAAACATCCGTACTCCCTGTATCAAACAGAATAGTTCTATTTTCGTGTTCGATAAAATAGGACAAACCAAATTCTGCCAGAAAATTACCCGAGGCTGTATTTTCAGTTAAAACGGATAGTTTCATCTTTTGTGGTTTCGATAATTGATATTTTCCGGATCCTGTTTTTTCATGGCTTTGACCACCACAAAACTTCCCTCCCCAAATCCGGATAAAGTTTCCTGAACCCGGTCTATTTCTTCCAGGTTTCCAAAAACGGTTTGCCAGGTTCCTTCAATTTCAAATCCGGCATTTCCCAAAATTTTATATAATTCCTCTGTGCCGTAAAACAGGGCATCTTTATAAAAAATGCTTTTCTCTTTGTATTGCTGATAGATCTGTCCTATGGGACTGTCTTTATCTACAAATCCAATAATTAATCTGCCGGTGTCGCGCAAAATTCGATGTGCCTCATAAAATGATCTGACAATATCATCCACAAAGCAGATGGTGGTGACCATGAGGGCAAAATCAAAACTGTTATCGGAATAGGGAAGCTTTTCAGCCACCCCGTCCAATGCATTGATGCTTTTCTTCTTTGCTTTTTCCCTCATTGCCCGTGAAGGTTCAACTCCTTCAGTAATCCCCAGTGGTTCGGCAAATATTCCGCTTCCCAAGCCGATTTCTACTCCCTTTCCTGAATCGGGCATAACGCTTTTAATAGCCTTTAACTCCGATTGAAAAGCATACTTGTTGACCACAAACCAATGGTCATATTCATCAGAGAATTGATCAAACGGCTTCGTCTTTGGCATGTTTATATTCCCTTATTATTTATTCACGGCTGTTTTCAAAATCCCGGATGAAATGGTAAACAGTTTAAAATCAGATGTGTTGTTCTTCCATTCATCTTCAAGCCAACGCATGTGCTTGGTCAGGATGGTAATGATCTCTTCAGGTTTTTTCAACGGGACTTTCACCGGTATAAAATATTTATTGACCAATTTAATATTTTTGCCAAATTGAGTTGAGACCAATACATTAACGTTCTTCTCCTTAAGAAATTTAATAATGAAATTTCCTTTTCTTACGGATCCATGTTCGAT
>CAZTES010000147.1:0-4320 GCA_964612275.1 uncultured Rikenellaceae bacterium | reverse complement strand
TCTCCTTAAGAAATTTAATAATGAAATTTCCTTTTCTTACGGATCCATGTTCGATTTCTTCATTAAGTAATCTAAACTTATTGATCTCTTCAGATATCAAGGTCATTTTACCGGATTCGAGAGCATAGATAAGATACCGGTGTGCATCCCCAAAGTGCTTCTTTTTAAATTGGTTTTCCTGGTTTACTGCAAAAGCAAATCGTAATTTCATTGGTTTATTATTTTTATGCTTCTTCACAACTACATATTTTTTGTCATCTCAAAAGCCCCGTGAATAGCATCCTGAGCATTCCCTACCTGCAGGGCATCACCAACCACATATACGGGAATTTTATGTTTCAATTTGTTTTCAAGCGGATTATAACTTTTCATACCGGTTGAAACCACGATAATGTCTATGTTATCAAATTGAATATTCTTCCCCTCTTTTTCCGCATAAACAGTGGTGCCTTCTACCCTTTTTATCCGTGTATGATCACTGAAAAGGGTTCCCTTTTCCTTCATCATTTTTAACGAGAGGTTTTTAGCAATCATCTCCATATCTTCACCAAAATCCGTTGTTCGTTTAACAATAATGATTCTATTCCCTCTTGGTATTAATGCAGTAGCAATATCAACACCGACAAGCCCTCCGCCGATAACAAGTACATTCTTGTTTTTCGGAAGGTTTTCCTTCAAAAGAATATCTGCCCAATAATATTTAGCAAGTCCTGGGATTTGTGGTACAGAAGGTTTTGAACCTGTTGCCAATACTACCCCATCGTAACCGGACAGATCATCCGGTTCTTTCACTTCTTGTGGAATTACGTTTACCTGGTTGTCTTTAAGTTCTTCAACAAAATAAGGAACCAGGGATGCCATTGATTTTTTATTTGGAGTTAAGGGTGCCAGATTGAATTGCCCACCCAATTCCTCCTTTTCGTAGAGGTCCACGGAGTGCCCCCTTCTACGCAATGTTATTGCTGCTTCCATGCCTGCCAATCCGCCACCCACCACAGCAATTTTTTTCGACTTTCCTGCTTTTTCCAGAGCATAGGATTCCTTGCCTGTCTCTGGATTTACCATGCATTGCAAGCCCTGTCCTGATTTAACTCCTCCCAGGCAACCTTCTGCACACGCCAGGCAGGGAATGATATTCCCCTGCACCTTCCCAAAGTACTTCCCGACAAAATCAGGATCGGCAATCATGGAGCGTCCCACAGCAAGATAAGCAGCTTTCTTTTTATGTAAAAGAAAATCTATATCATCTTTTGTATTGATCCTTCCCACATAGATAACCGGCACATTTGTTTTTTGCCGAATAGCATCTGCCAGCTCCCATGTCTTTCCTTTTGAGGTAAACATGTGTTGAAAAAACCAGGGAGGTGTCGAACAAACTGTCCCGGCAGTTATGTGCAAAGCATCCATCCCATGTTCCTCCAGGAGCTGTGCAAAGGGTATCATTTCATCAAGATGAAAACCTTCAGGTATCATTTCATCACCACTGATTCTTGCAATGATAGGAACTTCAACTGCTTCTCTAACAGCAGTGGCGACTTCAACAGGTAGTTTTATCCGATTTTTGAAACCACCCCCATACTCATCCTTCCTGTTGTTCACTGCCGGAGAAATAAATTGTGCCAGCAGGTATCCATGCCCTAACTGAAGCTCAATGATATCAAACCCGGCATCAATGGCTCTTTTCGAGCCTTCAACAAACAGCTGAATGACCTTTTCCATCATTCTCCGGTCCATTTTCTCCGGCGTAGCCCCTCCGTTTTCACAAGGCTTGTCGGTTGAAGACCAAAAGTAATTACCGGGAATTCCCGGATTTGCCATTCTACCCGGATGATTGAGGTGGGCAATTGCTTTCGCTCCATTTCGATGGATTACTTCCGTTAATTCTTTCAAACCATTCCGTTTCGATGGATTGTCAATACCCAGCTGGGTCGGCAATTCTCTGAGTCCGGGTTCCAGATAAAGCGGCTCAACCGTTACCGCTCCAATATGGTGGCTTCTTCTCTGATAAAAATTCAAATGTTTTTCGGTGACAATCCCTGTCTTGTCGCTGTAACCAAGCTTCACGGGAGCCATGATGAATTCGTTTTTCAACTCTAATCGCATAATGCTCTCTTTTTATTCAATGTTTATTATTCCACAACATTGGAACAGGTCAGGTACAAAAGACAGCAGAAGTCACGGTTTCCGAACTGCAGGGTAACACCACCCTGCCTGCTAGCGAACCGCCAGATCAAAACCTGGTTAGCTGATTGTTTTTATAGGCATTGTATGCCTCCTTGACGGTCATTTCTCCTGCCCCGGTATAGATTTCAATTTCCGCATTATCCAGCACAATAGCCGCATTGCCTCCGGGCCCGTTTCCTGTAATCATGATATCGGGATTCATTTCGAATAGCTTCTGGGCAGTTTTCGGTCCTGCGCCATGAGCTTCTTCTTCAATGGCACGGTTGTCAACTGAAATAAGTTCATCCTTTTCCTCATCGTAACAAAGTAAAAAACGGGTTCTCCCAAATCGGGGATCGATCAAAGAGTTCCAACCGGTTTCCTGGGTAGTAAATGCTATTTTCATTTTTTTCCGTTGTTAAGAACTTGCTTTACCTGGTGCCAGCTCTCCCTGATTGTACCGCATAATTCATTCTGGTCATACTCAACAATTGTTTGACCCATCGTTAATGCCTGAATAAAGGATTCATCGTATGGAAGACTGGCTATATGTAAAATTTTTTTCTCCTCAAGAAATGCTCGAATTTGTTCTGAAACAAGCCTGTTTATATCGAATTTATTGATGATACATCCCGCGCTTATTTTGAACTGTTTAACCAGGTCGCAAACCCGTTTCAGGTCGTGCAGTCCGGAAAGAGTTGGTTCTGTCACTAAAACAACAAAGTCAGCTCCCGAGAGAGATGAAATGACAGGACACCCAATACCGGGTGAGCCATCCACCAGGATCAGATCTATTCCTTTTTGGGTGGCAATTTTTTTCGCTTCCTGTTTTACTTTTGCCACCAGTTTACCGGAATTCTCTGCTCCGATACCCAGTGCAGCATCAACCATGATATTGCCGGCTTTTGTATTGGATATCCGCCATACACCGACGTTCTGTTCCTCCATGAAAATTGCATGTTCCGGACAGACGAGGCTGCAATAGCCGCATCCTTCACAATTCAGGGGATCAACCCGGTACTGCCCACGCTCAAAGTAGAGCGCATCAAACCGGCATCTCTCTGCACAAAGGCCACAATTGGTGCACTTATCCCCATCAATCACAGCCAATTTCCCACTGAAAAAATCATCGGTTTGTATCACCTTCGGCTCTAATAGAAGATGCAAATCGGCTGCATCGACATCACAATCCGCAACAACCGTATTCCCTCCTTCCAACACGGCGAACGATGCAGTCAGGGATGTTTTCCCTGTACCTCCTTTACCCGAAATGATGACAACCTCTTTCATTTTGCACCTCCCTGACTGAACTCCACGATATATTGTTCAATCTTTTGCAATTGTTCTTTGAATTCAGGAACCTGCGGATAAATTAATTCCCCCCGGGAATACAACTCGGCAATCTTCCGCTGGTTTGGGATTTTTGCAATAACCGGAATATGTTCCTTTTTGCAATAGCGGGCAACATGATCATTCCCCGTACCTTCCCGGTTAATCACAACGGCAAAATTCCGGTCTATTTTCCTCATCGTCTCAACCGCTAACTTCAGGTCATGCAATCCAAAAGGAGTCGGTTCAGTAACCAGGATGACAAGATCTACCTCTTTTGTTGCTTCAATAACCGGACAGGATGTTCCGGGGGGTGCATCATAAATGGTAAAATCGGGGGGAGGATGAAGTGAATTGACAAATTTTTTTGTTTTAGCAATCAGGGGAACTGCCTGCTCCTGACCGATATCCAATCGCCCTTCGATAACATCCAGGGTATTGTTTTTAATGTGTTCAAGCATCCCGATCTTTTGTGGCTTCATGGGTAATGCAGATTCGGGGCACAATTCCGAACAGGCATAACAGCTGTGACACAACTCCGGAAAAACCAGGATGATCGTATTGAGCTGGATCACTGCATTGAAGTTGCATCTTTTCTGACAATCACCACATAAGATGCATTTTTCAGCAACCCATTCGGGAACCATTTTAACCATCTCTTTTTCTTCGACAGGCTCACCGGAAAGGAATAACCGGGAATCCGGTTCTTCCACATCCAGATCGGCAATAGTGACCCTGTATGAGTGAGCTAAAAAATGAGCCAAGTTTGTCGCCAGGGTTGTTTTTCCTGTACCACCTTTTCCGCTTGCAACTGCTATTTTCAAAAAA